>NZ_RZPF01000264.1:0-7736 GCF_004022735.1 Mesorhizobium sp. M7A.F.Ca.AU.001.01.1.1 | reverse complement strand
TCCTTCGGGTACACGAACACTTTGCTCTTGTCGGTCATCTCACTCATCCCTTCTTTTTCTTGAATGTGGTCTTCTGGCCGCCGAGCGCGACGGCCTTGAAATCGGCCGTCTGCTTGGCGATCGCGGCTTCCGCCGGCAGCCGTTCCATCGAGCTGGCGCCATAGAAGCCGTGCAGGCCCTTGGCCTGGGAGAGAATGTAACGGGCGTCGTCGGGCATCGAAATCGGGCCGCCATGGCAAAGCAGGATGACATCCTTGCGCACCGAGCGCGCGGCATTGGCGATGGCGTCGATCTCCTGAATGCAGTCGTCGAGCGACTTGGCTGACGTGGCGCCGATCGAGCCGCCTGTCGTCACACCCATATGGGCGACGACGATGTCGGCACCGGCCTTGGTCATGGCGCGGGCCTCATCCGGGTTGAAGACATAGGGCGTGGTCAAGAGATCGAGCTTGTGCGCCTCGGCGATCATGTCGACCTCGAGGCCGAAGCCCATGCCGGTTTCCTCGAAGCTCTGCCGCATGCTGCCGTCGAACAGGCCGATGGTGGGAAAATTCTGCACGCCGGAAAAGCCCATCGTCTTCAGCTCTGCCAATAGCAGCGGCATGATGACGAACGGGTCGGTGCCGTTGACGCCGGCCAGCACCGGCGTGTGTCTGACCACAGGCAGCACCTCATAGGCCATTTCCTTGACGATCTCGTTGGCGTTGCCATAGGCGAGCAGGCCGGCGGCCGAGCCGCGCCCGGCCATGCGGTAGCGGCCGGAATTGTAGATGATGATGAGGTCGATGCCACCGGCCTCCTCGGCCTTCGCCGACAGGCCGGTGCCGGCGCCGCCGCCGACGATCGGCACGCCCTTGTCGATCATTCCCCTGAATTTCTTCAAGATGTCCTTGCGCGGTATGGCGGGCATTTTTTTAGGTCTCTCACTGTCTGGCGATGTCGAGGAAGGCCGCTGTTGCTGCCTTTGCGAATTCCGGGTCGTTGATATGCAGCGGCAGGCGCGTCACGCGGCGCTTGCCGTTGGGCTTGATGGTGCGCTCGATGGCATCGAACAGAACGGCGTCGGCTTCCGGGTCGAAGAAGGCGCCGCCTTCGATGTCGAGCGCCGAGACGCCTTTTTCCGGGATGAGAAAATGCACCGGTCCCCCGCAGCGGGCGAGCCTGGTGCCGATCCACTCGCCGATCGCACGGCATTCGTCCGCCGTGGTGCGCATCAGCGTGACATTGGGATTGTGTTCGTAGAACAGCCGGTCGCGATAGTGCTCCGGGATGGTCGAAGGCGCCCAGAAGTTCACCATATCGAGCGCGCCGACGGAGCCGACATAGGGCAGCCCCGTGCGTGCGACGGCGCCGAAACGATCCTCCGTCGCCGGCAGCACGCCGCCGAACAGAAGATCGCAGACTTCGGTCGTGGTGATGTCGACGACGCCGGACAGCAAGCCGCTGTCGGCCAGCTTTTCCATGCTGCGGCCGCCAGTGCCGGTGGCGTGGAAGACCATGCAGTCATATCCGGAACGGAGCTGGTCGGCGATGGCGGTCACGCAAGGCGTGGTGACGCCGAACATGGTGAGGCCGATCGATGGTTTGCCGTCGGGTGGTGGCGCCGGGCTGGCCGCCATGCCTGATATGGCTTGAGCCGCGTTGTACAACACGACACGGGAGAGCCGGTTCAGTCCGGCCATGTCGGTCACAGAAGGCATCATGATGATGTCGGAGACATCGACGTAGGGAGCGGTGTCGCCGGAGGCGAGCGTCGAGACCATGATCTTGGGCAGGCCGAGCGGCAGGGCGCGCATGCCCGACGTGACGATCGATGTGCCGCCACCGCCGCCAATGCCGATCATGGCCGCGATGTCGTTGCGCGATTGGGCAAAGCGGGCGAAGGCGATGCCCATTGCGGCGACCGCGGCGCCGCGATCATTGCCGCCGAGCACGGTTTCACTGCCGCCGGGATGATGGTCGGCGATTTCCCTCGCGCTGATATCGACGGGGATGGTTGCGTCGCGCGTTCCGACATCGACACGACAAACGAGGGCGCCCGCAGCCGTGATTGCATCGGCCAGGAAGGCGAGTTCCTCGCCCTTGGTGTCCGCGGTCCCCACCACATAGATACGCTTCATTGCGCTCTCCCAATCCTGGCAGGCGCGATGCCGCCCCCATCGCTCATTGCCCGGGCCACTCGACGATGCGGACGCCATTGCAAATTTTTGAGACGTGCGTATCGTATTGGTATGAATGTCTCACGTCAACAATCCGCTGCGAGCGACGAGGCTGAACGGGCAACCGGCCCAGTGCCCGAACGTGGGCCGCGCGCGCGGACCAAACGGCTGATGCTGGAGACGGCAACAAGGCTGATGCAGGCGGGCGTCACGCCCTCGGTCAGCGAGGTCGCCGAGGCGGCCGAGGTTTCCCGCGCCACCGCCTATCGTTACTTCCCGAGCCAGTCGGCACTGGTGCAGGCCGTCGTCGACGAGGGGCTGGGGCCAATCCTCACCTGGCAATCGACCTCCGCCGATGCCGAGCGCCGGGTCGCCGAGCTGTTCGACACGGCCATGCCGCGCATCGAGGCCTTCGAGGCTACGTTCAAGGCAGCACTGAAGCTGTCGCTCGATCAATGGGCGCGGCGTCAGGCCGGCACGCTGGGCGGTGAGCCCGCCTTTACGCGTGGCCACCGCATCGACCTGCTGAAGGATGCGATCGCGCCGCTCAAGGGCCGTTTGCCGCCGCGCGACTTCAAGCGGCTGGCACAGGCGCTGTCGCTTATCTTCGGCGTCGAGGTGCTGATCGTGCTCAAGGATATCTGGGGGCTGGACAGCCGCCGGACGATGTCGGTCGCACAGTGGGCGGCCGGGGCGCTGGTGCGTGCGGCAGTGGCGGAATCGGTCGATGAAGGAGGCAGCCTCGATCCGAAGGCAGTCGTGAAATAGAGCCTAACTGGTTCGACCAGATTGGCATGCACACTACTGATCTTAGCGGTTGGGTGGGGTATTGGACAATACCCGATCATATCACTGAGTAGGAAAATCTTGGTAAAACAGGCAGATAAAGCGGTAATCCGATGGAAATGGCCACGTCAAGCTGCCAAGAAAGGGCTTGACGCGCATGCAAAATTGGTAATACCAGATTGGATCAGAAAAGCGGATCGAAAGTGAGGGCTGCGATCCATTTTCCGGCGGGGCGAGGAGGCTCGAAACCGGAAAGGTGCGATCACGGGAGGAACTACCAGGGCCGGCCACGTTGCCGGCTCGCACGATAAGGTAGAACGCGCACAAGGGAGGAAATCATTATGCGCAAGTTAGTGACCAGCGTACTTGCTGGTATCGGCTTAACGCTTGCCTGCGGAACGTCCGTTTACGCGCAGGAAAAGTCACTCACCATCTTCTGGGCTGAATGGGATCCCGCAAACTATCTGCAGGAGCTCGGCAACGAGTACGAGAAGCAAACCGGCGTCAAGATCACGGTGGAAACCACCCCGTGGGCCGACTTCCAGACCAAGGCCTTTACCGAGTTCAACGCCAAGGGCAGCGCCTATGACCTGGTCGTCGGCGACTCGCAATGGCTTGGTGCCGCCTCCGAGGGCGGTCACTATGTCGACCTCACCGACTTCGTCAAAGAGAACAAGGTTCTCGACAAGATGGCTCCGGCGACGGTCAAGTTCTACTCCGAATATCCCGGCAACAGCGGCAAATACTGGTCGATCCCGGCCGAGGGCGACGCCGTGGGCTGGGCCTACCGCAAGGACTGGTTCGAGGATCCGAAGGAAATGGAAGCGTTCAAGGCCAAGTATGGCTACGACCTTGCCGTTCCGAAGACCTTCAAGGAAATGACCGACATCGCGGAGTTCTTCAACAGGCCCGACCAGAACCGCTACGGCATCGCCATCTACACACAGAACCAGTATGACGGCCTGGCGATGGGCTTCGAGAACGCGCTGTTCTCGTATGGCGGTGAGCTCGGCGACTTCGGCACCTACAAGGTCGACGGCATCATCAACTCGGACAAGGCGGTGGCCGCGGCGGAAAACTACCGCAAGCTGTTCGGCTTCACGCCTCCGGGCTGGACCAACGCCTTTTTCGTCGAGAACAACCAGGCCATCACCGAAGGCCTGGCGGCGATGAGCATGAACTACTTCGCCTTCTTCCCCTCGTTGATCAACGAGGCGTCGAACCCGAACGCCAAGAACACCGGCTTCTTCGCCAACCCGGCAGGTCCAGGTGGCGAGCAGTTCGCCGCGCTCGGCGGCCAGGGCATTTCCGTCGTCTCCTATTCCAACAACAAGGAAGAGGCGATGAAATTCCTGAAGTGGTTCATCCAGGACGATACGCAGAAGAAGTGGGCGGCCCTCGGCGGCTACACCTGCAACAAGGCCGTGCTGGAATCGGCCGAGTTCCAGAACGCCACGCCCTACAACAAGGCCTTCTACGACACGATGTTCAAGGTCAAGGACTTCTGGGCGGTGCCGGAGTATGCGGAACTGCTGCAGCAGCTCAACCAGCGTGTCTATCCGTACATCGTAAACGGCGATGGTACGGCCAAGGAAATGCTGGATGCGCTGGCGAAGGATTGGGACGCCACGTTCAAGAAATACGGCCGCGGCCAATAACCGACATGTAGTGCGGAGGAGGCCTGCGCCTCCTCCGTTTTCTTTTTCAGGAATGGGAGCAGGTCTTGGCGACCACAATGATCACACCGCTGAATACCTCCTCCAGAGCCGCCTCTCGCGGCCTCAGCGACATTTCGATACGCAACCTCTTCATCATCCCGACGATCGTGTTCCTGATCGTCTTCAACATCTTTCCGCTGATCTATTCGCTCGGCTATTCCTTCACCGACTTCCGCGCATCGACCAATGCGCCGGCCAATTTCGTCGGACTGAAGAACTATCGCGAGCTCCTCAGCGACCCTTATATCTGGAACAATTTCGCGGTGACCGCGAAATACGTCATCGTCTCGGTCGTCGGTCAGGTTGTCGTCGGCTTTGGAACGGCAATGCTGCTCAATCGCACCATTCCGCTCAAGGGCCTGATCACGACATTGCTGCTCTTGCCGATGATGCTCTCGATGGCGGTGGTCGGCCTGTTCTGGAAGCTGCTCTACGATCCGTCCTGGGGTGTCATCAACTACGTGCTCGACCTCGGCAAATTCCAATGGCTCGGCGACCCGAAGATGGCGCTCTACGCGGTCGCGTTCACGGACATCTGGATGTGGTCGCCCTTCGTCATGCTGTTGTCGCTCGCCGGGCTTTCGGCGGTGCCGAAGCATCTTTACGAAGCTGCCGCGATCGACCGCGCCGGGCCGTTCTATACCTTCTTCCGCATCACGCTGCCGCTGGTCGCGCCGATCCTGATGATCGCGGTCATCTTCCGCACCATGGAAGCCTTCAAGACTTTCGATCTTGCTTATGTGCTGTCGACGCAGCCGAGCACGGAGGTGATTTCCATCCGTCTCTACAAGATGGCTTTCCAGGAATGGCAGACGGGGCGCTCCTGCGCGCTTGCCTATATCGTGCTGATCATGGTGCTGGCGATCACCAACATCTATGTGAAATACCTCAACAAAGTTAAGGAGCGCTGAGATGGCGGCCGTCCAGACTTCGGGTGAACGGGCGCTCAACAAGGTCGCTATTGTCGCCGTCCTTTTGGTGACGATCATCTTCCTGGCGCCGATCTACTGGATCGTGGCGACCTCGTTCAAGCCACGCAACCTGGCCACGACGATCCCGCCGACGGTGATGTTCGAGCCGACCATCTCGCCTTTCGTCAAACTTTTCACAAAGCGCTCACAGTTGCGCAGCCCGCCGTCGGCCGAAGAATATGCCGCCGCCCCGTGGTGGGAGCGCGTCGTGTTCGACGGCGGCGAGAAGATCGTGCGCGACGGCAAGGGCCAGGTGCAATGGTCGGGATATCCGAGCCGCTTCCTGAACTCGCTCATCATCGCCATCACCTCGACGGTGTTGGCGGTCGGCATGGGGACATTCACCGCCTATGGCTTCTCGCGCTTCAAGGTGAAGGGGGAAGCGGACCTGCTCTTCTTCATCCTGTCGACGCGCATGTTGCCGGCGGTGGTGGTCGCCATCCCGATGTTCCTGATGTACCGGGCAGTCGGGCTCAACGATACGCATCTGGGCCTGATCATTCTCTACACCGCCTTCAACCTGTCCTTCTCCGTGTGGCTGATGAAGGGTTTCATGGACGAGATTCCGAAGGAATATGAGGAGGCCGCGCTTGTCGACGGCTACACGCGCATGGAGGCGTTCTTCAAGATCGTGCTGCCGGAGGCCGCCACGGGCATCGCCGCCACCGCCGTGTTCTGTTTCATCACCGCATGGAACGAATACGCCTTTGCGCTGATCATGACCAACCGCCGCGCCCAGACCGCGCCTCCCTTCATCCCGAGCCAGGTCGGTTCGGGCCTGCCGGACTGGACGGTGATCGCCTCCGGAACCTTCCTGTTCCTGCTGCCGGTCGCCATCTTCACCTTCCTGCTTCGCAATCATCTGCTGCGCGGCATGTCCTTCGGAGCGATCCGCAAATGAGTTTTCGCGCCTTCAACCAGAAATACCTTGAACCTGGGTCGCAGATATTGATGGTGCTCGGCATCGTCGCGCTCTGCCAGCCCTGGAACATGCTGCTGCACAGCTATGGCCTGACCATCATCCTGATCGGGCTCGTCGGCTTCAACGTAACCTCCAAGATCGCGCCCGAGGAGAAGGCCGGCACCGGCCAGGTGCGCAATCCGGGAGCACAGCATTGACCCAGATCGAGCTTCGCGGCGTCCAGAAATTCTTCGGCGCCGTCCAGGTCATCAAGGACCTGAACCTCAAGATCGCCGACAACGAGTTCATCGTGCTGCTCGGCCAATCGGGCTGCGGCAAGACGACGACGCTGCGCGCCATCGCCGGGCTGGAAACCATCGACGAGGGCGACATCTTCATCGACGGCAAGCCGGTGCAGCATTTGAAGGCCGCCGATCGCGACATCGCCATGGTGTTCCAGTCGTTCTCGCTCTATCCGCATATGAGCGTCTACGAGAACATCGCCTTCCCCTTGCGTGCCACGCGCAAGAGCAAGACGGAGATCGACAGCGAGGTGCGCTCCGTCGCCAAGACGCTGCAGATCACCGACCTGCTGGACAAGAAGCCGTCGGCGCTCTCGGGTGGCGACATGCAGCGCGTCGCCATTGGCCGCGCTCTGGTGCGGCGGCCGAAAGCCATGCTGATGGATGAGCCGATCGGCGCGCTCGACGCCAAGCTGCGCGAGGAGATGCGCGCGGAAATCAAGCGGCTGCACATCAAGCAGGGCTCGACCACCATCTATGTCACGCACGACCAGATCGAGGCCATGAGCCTGGCCGACCGCATCGTCATCATGCACGCAGGCGTCTTGCAGCAGGTCGGCACGCCCGACGAGGTCTATTCGCAGCCGGCAAATCTGTTCGTGGCGCAATTCGTCGGCAGCCCGGTGATGAATGTCACCGATGCGGCGGTGGCCGAGACGACGTCCTCGGTTTCGGTGACGGTCGGTGGAGCCGCCGCCGGCTTCGAGTTCCCGCGAGCCCTGCTGTCGAAGCTCAACGGCCATGCCGGCGGCCAGTTGGCGCTTGGCATACGGCCGGAAGGCGTGCTCATCCGGCGCGAGGCGACCGAGGGCTTCGTGCCTGTCGACACACATATCGTCGAGCCGCTCGGCTCCTTCGACATCGTCGATCTCAAGGTCGGAACCGAGTTGCTGCGGGCC
>NZ_RZPF01000263.1:0-7750 GCF_004022735.1 Mesorhizobium sp. M7A.F.Ca.AU.001.01.1.1 | reverse complement strand
GTCCAGCGTGCTGTGCGCATCGGACACCACGGTCACGCCGAGCCCTCTGGCGATCGCGCCCTTGACCGTCGCGGCCACGCAAAAATCGGTCTGCGCGCCCAGGAGCACGACAGCACCCGCACCCTGCCCGGCAACCCAGTCGCCGAAGGCGGGATTGCTGAAAGCATCGCGCACGGATTTGGCAAAGGTCGGCTCGTCCGCAGCTTGGCCAAGTGCGGGCCAAACCGGCCAGCCCGGCTGATCCGGTGCCAACGGATCGCCTTCGGGTCCATCATGCCTGACAAATGCGACCTTGCGCCCGCCGCCCCGCGCCCAGTCGATCACCGCTTTGGTGCGCTCGACTATGCCTGGCGCATCATGGATCGGCGGTTCGTGCACGCCGTCGAACATACCGGTCTGGAGATCGATGACGATGAGCGGCGCGTTGTCTGGGAGGCTGGATGCTGGCATGGGCTTTACATAGCACGGCGGACAAGGTGATCAAGATTTGCTCATTCCGACGCGCCGGCAAACAGCACGACGCCGTCACCGCCGTCGGGCGGCCAGTCGCGGGTGGTGCGATCATTGCCGCCGGTCAGCACCGCGGCGGACGCCCGCATAGATCGGGCCGGTCTTGCTGTCGAACAGCGCGATCTGGTGGCCGGTGTCCATGCCCCATAGCCGGGCCGTGCCGTCGAGCGAGCCGGAGGCCAGGCGCTGGCCGCCAGCCGATAGCGCCAGGAGGGCCGCCGTCGGCGCCCGGCTTGGTTGACACATGTCGCGCATCTGCCATGCTCGCCGAGAGTTCAGGAGAGAACACCATGAAGAAGACTTACGCGAAGCCGACCTTCGTCAAGAAGGGCAAGCTTTCCGCCGTCACGGCAAACGCCCCGAGCAGCGTCACGCTTTAATCCGGCGCATCTCTGGCGGATCGCGCCGGCGCTGGAGAGCAAACTCCAGGTGCAATTGGTTTTGGGATGGCCCGAAGCAAAGAATAGGGACCCTGGCCCCTGGTCGCGCATTGTTGGGTTTATTGTTTGTTGCTTTCAGCTCGCATGGTTGACAGATGGCCGCAGTATGGCATCATCAGGCTGGGATTTTAGGAGAGTCTGAAAATGAAGAAGATTTATGTGAAGCCGTCGTTCTTGAAAAAGGGCCGTCTGTCGGCGGTCACAGCGTCGAACGGCGCCTCGATTATCATTGTGCCGGGCTGATCGTAAACGTAACCTGATTGAAGCGGGGCGAAATTCGCTCCGCTTTGGCATGCTCAAATCTCAGCGTGTCAGGACCAAATCGTCCACGACCATTTGCCAATAGTGCTTCGTCGACAGGCGAACACGCGTTACAGCTTTGAGCATCGGGGCATAGTGCAACGGCGTCAGCGCCGACAGCGTGATCTGATCGCTTGCAATCAGCTGCTCGCCAAGCCAGCTTTCGATCAGCGCCACCTCCCCTTCCGACGCCAGCCAGGCGGCGCTCAGCATGACCGAGTGAAAGCCGAACGGCCGTTCGCAGCTGAATTCGGCAGGCAGCCCGCTGCTGGTGTAGAGCACATGGTCACCGGAGACGTTGCCATTGACATAGCCCTGGCTGTCCTTGGTGTAGTCGCGCGCCATCGCATTCAGGTTGCGCCACGCCAATCCGGCATGACCGGCCGGAATTTTCCTGAAGGTGCGCGACGTCACATCGTCGAAACCGATCGTTTCGAGAGCGGCATCAGTGGCAATGCCGGCGCGTTGCGCGGACAGCAGGCCGAGATCCGCCGAGTAGGGCGACAGCGTCAGCCGCCGCTCCAAGCCTTCGCCACTGATGCTGACCGTGTCGGCTTCTTCAGCCAGGTCGAAGCTGAAGACGGCACCCGGCGCCAGTGTCCGCGCCTCCAGGACGTGCCCGTCCCCCGACACGGAGAGGGTCGCGGGTCCATCGCCGGCAACGCGCCCGCTGACGCGGCGCGGCGGCGCCAGACCGACCGGCAGCAGCATCTCCTGTGATACCATCCCGGCCGGCGAACCCGGCAGCGGCAGGAAGTGTCGGGACTGAATGTCGTTTTCGCTTTTCGCCTGCCAGCCGGGCGGCACCGAAACCACAAAGCGCCAGTTGCCCGGCTTGCGGATCACGGCCTTTCTGCTTTTCACCGACATGGGGAAATTGGCAAAGCCGGCATTGTTGGTGCGCGCGGACGCGGCGAGCTTGCCGGCTTCGTCATACAGCCGCACCATGATCCCGGCCATCGGCCGGTCTCCGGCGCCGTATTTGCCGTCGCGATCGACATCGAAATAGACGAAGGACGAGTAATTGAGCATGCCCCCGCGGCCGCTCCAGTCGGTGCGGACGGCATAGTCGGCAGCCGGATTGGTCTGCCGCCGTCCCTTGCGGCGGCTGCGCTTCCGCCACAGCCGCCAGGACACGACAGCTGCCGCAAGCACCACAAGGGCGGCGAACAGTATCTCGACAGCGCCCAAGTCAGGCATGGAGCCTCCTTTCACAGATCTCGTGGAGGATTGCGTTCATGGGCGATCCGGCTGCGTTGGAATACTTTGCCGACAGGTTATTGCATGTCGGCCAAAAGCGAACCCGGGTTTGGGACAGCGACATGCATCAAGACAAAAGACTTAAAGCGCGTTGCATGGATCCGTTCAAGCGCGACGCATGAAAGCAGTCGCCTTACTTCAATTCCACCCACACCGGCGCATGGTCGCTGGCACCGTCCTCGCCGCGCACGTCGCGGTCGATGCCGGCGGCGGTCAGGCGGCGTGCCAGTTTCTTCGACAGCAGGATGTGATCGAGCCGGAGGCCCGCATCGCGCGGCCAGCGGTTGCGGCGATAGTCCCAGAATGTGTAAAGCGTTTCCTTCGGATGCTTCTTGCGCAGGGCATCAAGCCAACCCTGGTCGAGCAGGCGCCGGAACGACGCCCGGCTTTCCGGCTGCACCAGCGCGTTGTCGTCATAGGAGCGGGTGGCGTAGATATCGCGCGGCTCGGGCACGATGTTGTAGTCGCCGGCCAGCACCACCGGCAGGCCGGTGTCGAGCAACTGTTCGGCATGCGCCTCCAGCCGCGCGTGCCAGGCGAGCTTGTAGGCGAATTTCGGGCCGGGCTGGGGATTGCCGTTCGGCGCATAGAGGCAAGCGACGACAATGCCATTCACCGCCGCCTCGATGTAGCGGCTCTGCCTGTCGGCTTCGTCGCCGGGCAAGGCATCGCGGGTCAACACGGGCTCGGCACTCCGCGCCAGGATGGCAACGCCGTTCCAGGTCGGCTCGCCCTTCCACACCGCGCCATAGCCGGCCGCCGCCAATGCCGAGCGCGGAAACTGCATGTCGCGTGCCTTCAACTCCTGCAGGCACACGACATCGGGCTTTGCCACAGCCAGCCATGTCAGCAGGTTTTCAAGCCGGCTGTTGATGTTGTTGATGTTGAAGGAGGCGATCTTCATCGCTTCAGGAAGCGATCCGACCCGACCACGCCTTGACCGTCTCGGCCAGCGTCTTCAGATGATCGGCGGTCGAAAACCCCGAAACACTCTTGCGAGGCTTGAGATCGTGGTCGCCGTCCTCCAGCCAGATCACCTCGACGCGATCGGAAAGGTCATAAGTCGCAACCTCGTCCCTGGTGCCGAACTCGTCGCGGGTGCCCTGGAAGATCAGCGTCGGTGTCTTGAGATCGGCGAGGTGTTTGGTCCGCAATTGATCGGGCTTGGCCGGCGGATGGAAGGGATAGCCGAGGCACAGCAGGCCTGAAATCTCGCCCTTGGCAAACATCTCGTCGGCGACCATCGAGGCGACGCGCCCGCCCATCGACTTGCCGCCGATGACGAGCGGGCCGGTCACGCCCTTCGCCCTGAGGTCGGCTATCGCCTTGATATATTCCGGGTTGACCGTCTCGGCCCGCGGCGGCGGCTTGCGGTGGCCGTAGCGGCGGGCAGCCATATAGTGGAACTCGAAGCGCGCGACCTGGAAGCCGGCCGCGGCCAGCGCCTTGGCGGTGGCGGTCATCGAGGGGGAATCCATCGCCGCGCCCGCGCCATGGGCGAGCAGGATGGTGACCGGGGCACTGTCGGGACCGTCGAAGAGAAAGGTGGTCATGGTCTGATGTCCTGCGCGACGGCGACGCTGCCACTCTTCCCCCTCGTGAGGGAGATGCCCGGCAGAGCAGAGGGGGGCGTGAAGAAATGCCAGCCTTCAGTCAAGCTTGCGTGCGGGAAAACGCTCCGAAATTGGCCGATCTGTTGGCGGGACAGCGCCCCCCTCTGCCCTGCCGGGCATCTCCCCCACAAGGGGGGAGATCGGCTGTCATCGCTAATCATCCCTCACCCCGCCGTACGCGCCAACTGCAGATCCACGAACTGCACGCCCTTGGCCGCCATCCGCGACCACTCGGACTCCGCATCGAGTTCGAGATAGCGCACCCACAGCCGCCGCGCCTCCGGCAGATCGCCGGCGTCGAATTCGAGCCGGGCGAGGTTGAACACCGGATCGGCATAGTTTTTGTCGAGCGCGATCGCTTTCTGCAGGTGCCTTCGCGCCGAGGCCTCGCGGCCCTGCTCGCTCATCAGCCCAGCGAGGTTGAACCAGGCCTCGACGAAGGCCGGATCGAGTTTTATCGCATTGATATAATCGTGCGCGGCGTCCGCCGCGTGGCCGCCGGCGCGCAGGCAGTTGGCGCGGTTGAAGGCGGCAATCGCATCGCTCGGATCGATGGCGAGACAGCGCTGGTAGAGTGCGGCTGCCCTATCATGGTCGCCACCCTCCTCCGCCGCTTCGGCCTCGGCAAACAACTCTTCCAGTGTGTCGTCGCCTGCCGAACCGGCGCTGCCCAAATCGAACAGAAGCTGTCCGTCGAGTTCGCTCTGGCCGCCTTCGAGGTAGATCGCATCGGCGCGCCCATGCTGCGAGCCGACATTGAGCGACTTGGCGGTCAGCGACGCCACCGGGCCGGAGCGGTGGACGGAGCGCGCGATCGCCCCCCATGTCGCGCCGCCGGCGACGAGCCCTGCATATTTGCGCGCCAGGATCAGGTCGCGGAAGGAATAGGGTTCTGCGTCATGCTCGAACGCATCGAACAGTGACAACAAATCGAGCTCGGCGCCGGATAGCCGCGATTGCTCGATCAGCGATTGCCGCGACAGCGAAGACGCCTCCGGTGCCTTCATCAGCCCGAGAAGGCGCAGGAATCCGTTCTCGCTGAGGAGCTTGTGCCCGGCCGCGCGCTCGGCGGCGACACGGCGCTCGATCTCGGCATCGCCGTTCCTGGAGAGCCCGGCCTTAGCGAGCAGCGTGCGGCCGCACACGACATGCGTGGTGCGCCTGGTGACGCCGCGCCGCAGCTGGCCGTGCTGACGTTCGACTTCACGCGCGGCCAGTCTGAGCGGAAACGCCGCCAGCGCGCCTATGGTGCCGAAAACAGCGCCGGCCGGTGCCGTCATTTCTTGCTCTTGCCGACCGCCTTCAGCAGATTGGCCTTCAGCGGATTTTCAGCAGCACCACCCGCTGCCGCTTTCTTTGCGGCTGGCTTGGCAACCTCGTCGGCCTTGCTCTTCGACTTGGCTGGCGGCTTCGATTGCGACAGGCTGGCCTTCAGCGCATCCATCAGGTTGATGACATTGCCGCGCTCCGGTGCCGCCGCAATAATCGGCTTGTGGCCTTTCAGCTTCTCGCGGATCATCGTCATGAGTGCCGCCTCGTAGCGGTCCTCATAATTCTTCGGATCGAAGGTGGTTTCCTTCTGCTTGATCAGCGCTTCGGCGAGCTGCAGCATTTCGGGGTCGGGCTTGCCAGCTGGAATATTGCCAAAATATTCAGCCGTCCCGCGCACTTCGTTCGGGTTCCTCAAGGTGCACACGAACATGCCGTTCTCGCGCGCGCCGATCGTCACCACGCGCTCGCGGCTCGACAGCACAAGGCGGGCGATGGCGAGCTTGCCGGATTTGCGCATCGCTTCGCGCAACACGGCGAAGGTTTCCTCCGCCATCGCGCCGTCGGGCGCCATGTAGTAGGGCGCGTCCTGGTAGATGACGTCGACCTCGTCCTCGTCGACGAAGGCCTCGATGTTCATCGTGTGATTGGATTCGATGCGCACCGCGTCGAGGTCTGCATCATCGATGATGATGTACTGCTTGTCCTCGTATTCGTACCCCTTGACCAGATCAGCACGCTCGACGAGCCCTAGTTCGGGGTCGACCGGCTTCATGTTGATGCGGTTATGGGTCTTCTTGTGCAGCTGGTTGAACGAGATGCGCTCGCTGGCGCTGGTGGCGGGATACAACCGCACCGGACAGCTCACGAGGCTGAGTTTGAGGTAACCTTTCCAACTTGCCCTAGGCGCCATGAAACACTCCTACGCGGTCATGCACTGACAAAGACCTGCAGCGCTTTCGTCCGAGGACGATTGAGGCTGAGCAAATCCTACACCGACCGCACACAATACCGGCAAATCCCTGACGAAATCTTCCGCCATGCATTTGAGGTCGTGGACAGAGAATAATTCAAATTGTTGGAAGCGTCGATGGACTGGAATTTAAAACGCTGGCGGGACAGCGCCCCCCTCTGTCCTGCCGGACATCTCCCCCTCAAGGGGGGAGATCAACAGCTTCGGCGTCTCGCCCACTTCAGCAGCGTTGCAGATTAGCGGAAGCCCGGGTAGTGGCCAATCTCCCCCCTTTGAGGGGGAGATGTCCGGCAGGACAGAGGGGGGCGCCACGGATCGCGGTGGTCCTTGTTCTGCAACTACTTACTTCGTCTTCTGCAACTACTTCGTCGCCCCCGAGACCACCGGCAGATCCCGCGCAAACTTATCAATCTCCGCCCACGGATCGCCCGACGTCGCCAACAGCCCCGGCAGCGACGAATAATTCAGATCCTGCGGCGCATCGATGGATTCGAGGTCGCTCCAGCTGACCGGCGTCGAGGCCGGCAGATTGGTGCGGGCGCGCAAGGAGTAAGGTGCTGCGGAGGTGTGGCCGCGCGCATTGCGGTGGTAGTCGATGAAGATGCGCTTCTTGCGGTTGTCCTTGCCCATGGTGGTGGTGAAAGTATCAGGCGCCGTTGTCGCCAGATGCGTGGCGATCGCGCTGGTTGCCTGGTGCAGTTTCTTCCAGTTCTGCTTGCCTGTCACAGGTACCGTGATGTGGATGCCGCTGCCGCCGGAGGTCTTGGCGAACGGCACCAGCCCCAGGCGCCCCAATTCGTCCTTGATGTGCACGGCGGCCTCGACCACCTCGCGCCAGGCGATCCCTTCTCCCGGATCGAGGTCGAGGACGATCTGGTCGGGTCTGTCGAGGCTGGCGCGGTGGGTGCCCCAGGTGTGGAACTCGACGACGCCGAACTGCGCCAGCGCCAGATACCCTTTCGCGCCTTCGACCGAGAGATAGGATTTGGTTTCGCCCTCGGAATTTGTCGCCTCGAATGTCACCACCGAGGGCGGCATGCCGGTGAAGGCGTGGCGCTGGAAGAAGCAATCCTTCGGCAGGCCGGTCGGGCAGCGCACCAGCGACACCGGCCGGCCGAGAATGTGCGGCAGCATGAAATCGCCGACCAGCGCGTAATAGACGGCGATGTCGAGCTTGGTCGGGCCGGTCTTGCCGAACAGCCGGCGCGTCGGGTTGGTCACCCAGATGGTGGCAAGGTCAGCCTCGGCGATCAGCCGCTTGCGTGTCGAGGATACCGGCGTCGACAGGCCGACATCCCTCAAACCGCGGAAGACGCCGTGGCGCAGTGCGTTGTCCGCTGTGCGGTTGGCGTAGTGGATGCGCGCCGACAGCAGCGGCCGCACCC
>NZ_RZPF01000262.1:0-7788 GCF_004022735.1 Mesorhizobium sp. M7A.F.Ca.AU.001.01.1.1 | reverse complement strand
CGCCCACACCGCCCAGTCGGTTTCCGCTTTCGTCGCCATCGACCGCGCCTTAAGGGCAGGCGGCGTCAGCGTTCCGGAAATCCATGCCGAGGACCAGGAGCAGGGATTCCTGCTACTCGAGCATCTTGGCTCGGAAGGGTTCCTCGGCAGCGATGGCCAGCCGCTGCCCGAGCGCTGCGCGGCGGCGGCCGAGCTGCTGGCCATGATGCATGGCAGGACCTGGCCGCAGCGCCTGGAAACAGGGCATGGCGGCTTCCACGATGTCCCGCCTTTCGACCGCGAGGCCATGATGATCGAGGCCGATCTGCTGGTCGACTGGTACGTGCCGGCAATAACGGGCAGCCCGGCAAGCGGTGCCTTGCGCGCCGGCTACCACAAGCAATGGGGCGCGCTCCTCGACCGGCTGCACGGCCGCGAATATACGCTGATGCTGCGCGACTTCCATTCGCCCAACATCATCTGGCGCGGCGACCGTTCAGGGCATGATCGGCTGGGCATCGTCGATTTCCAGGATGCGCTGATCGGCCCGTCCGCCTATGACGTCGCCTCGCTGGCCATGGACGCGCGTGTTACGATGTCGCCCGAGATCGAGAGAAAGACGCTGGATGCCTATGTCGCGGCGCGCCACGCAGCCGGTGCTTTCGACGAGGCAAGCTTCCTGGAATCCTACGCCATCATGGCGGCGCAACGAAATTCCAAGATCCTCGGCATCTTCGTCCGCCTCGAAAAGCGCGACGGCAAGCCCTATTATCTAAAACACCTGCCGCGCATTCGCGATTATCTGCGCCGGGCCTTGTCTCATCCGGCGCTGGCAAGCCTGCGCGAGTTCTACGACGCCCACGGTTTGCTGGAGGAGCGAGCGCTGTGACAGCAGGACCGGACACCGCCATCGTACTTGCCGCCGGCCTTGGCAAACGCATGCGGCCGATTACCGACACCATTCCCAAGCCGCTGGTCAGGATTGCCGGCAAGACGTTGCTCGACTGGAGCCTCGACAGCCTGGCTGCCGCCGGTGTCGCGAAGGCCGTGGTCAACGTCCACTATTTTCCCGAACAGATCCTCGCCCATGTCGCCGCGCGCCGCGCGCCAAAAATCGTCATTTCCGATGAGAGCGAACAACTGCTCGATTCCGCCGGCGGCATCGTCAAGGCGCTGCCGGAACTGGGCGAGCGACCCTTCTACATCCTCAATGCCGACACCTTCTGGATCGATGACGGTCCTCTCAATCTCCAGCGCCTCGCCCTTGCATGGGACGCGGCGAAAATGGATATTCTGCTGATGCTGGCGGATCTCCAACAGGCGACCGGACACTGCGGCAGCACCGATTTCCTGGTGGCGCCGGATGGCGGCTTGCGGCGTTCAAAGGGGGATCCGGCGGGGCTGATCTATGCCGGCGCGGCGATCGTCGATCCGCGCCTGTTCAAGGGCGCACCGGCCGGGCCGCACTCGCTCAACGCCTATTTCGATTCCGCCATCGCCGCAGGGCGCCTGTTCGGCATGCCCATGCATGGCCACTGGATCACCGTCGGCACGCCCGATGCCGTACCGCTCGCGGAAGCGGCGGTCGCCGGTGCGCTCATCGAGTCGCAATGAGCGGCTCCAGCCGCGTTTTCTCGATCCCGCCCGGAGCGCCGTTTCTGCCGACGCTTGCCGAGGCGCTGCTTGCCGGCCGTCTTGCTCCGGGGTTTCGATTCGACGGCGACCCGCTCGCTTTGGCCGATGCCACCATCTATGTGCCGACACGCCGTGCCGCGCGTGCCTTGCGGGGTGTCTTCGTCGACAGCCTGGCGGCACGCGGCGGCGGCGGCTCGGCGATCCTGCCGGTCATCCGGCCACTCGGCGAATTCGACGAGGATGAGGCTGCGTTCGAGACCGAGGCAGCGGCGGCCATCGATCTGGCGCCGCCGATTTCGGCAACCGAACGCCTGTTGCTGCTGACGCCGCTGGTGCGCGCCTGGAAACGCCGGCTGCCGGCGCATGTCGCCGCCCTTTTCGCCGAGGAGATCGTCATCCCGGCTTCCACCGCCGACGCGATCTGGCTGGCGCGCGATCTCGCCCGGCTGATGGACGAGATCGAGACGGAAGGCACCGACTGGGCCAAGCTCACCGATCTGGTGACCGGCAATCTTGCCGGATGGTGGCAGGTGACGCTCGAATTCCTCGGCATCGTCACCGAAGCCTGGCCGAAATTCCTCGCGGAAAGCGACCGCTCCAATCCGGCCGCGCATCGCAGCGCGCTGATCCGCGCCGAGGCGGCGCGGCTGCAGCGCAATCCGCCCGCCGGCCCGGTCATCGCCGCAGGCTCGACCGGCTCGATACCAGCGACGGCCGAATTGCTTGCCGCGATCGCGCGCCTGCCCGGCGGCGCCATCGTGCTGCCGGGTCTCGACCGGACGCTGGACGAAGCGTCGTTCCAGGCGATTGCCGCGCCTGGCGCGCGTCCAGCCGTACTCGGCCACCCGCAATATGGCTTGGCCAGGCTGATCGGCAAGATCGGCGTATTGCGCGGCGACGTCGAGGAGATTGGCGTGGCCGAACCGCGACGTGCGCTTCGCGCTGCCCTTGTCGGCGAAGCGCTGCGGCCGGCCGAAACCACCGAACTCTGGGCCGAGACACGTGCCGGTTTCCCGGCGTCCGACATTGCCGGCGCCTTCGCCGAGGTGACCTTGCTCGAAGCCGCCAGCGAACGTGATGAGGCCGTCGCCATCGCCGTCGCGCTCAAGCGCGCGGTCGAACAGCCCGGCCAAAGGGCGGCTCTCGTCACCGGCGACCGCGCGCTGGCGCGGCGCGTCTCGATCGAGCTCCAGCGCTTCGGCGTCGTTGCCGACGATTCCGGTGGCACACCGCTCGCCAACACTCCGGCGGCCAGCCTGCTCAGGCTGGCGCTCGAGGCACTGTTCCGGCCAGGCGATCCGGTTGGCCTGCTGTCGCTGCTCAAGCATCCGCTGCTCGGCCTCGGCCTCGAACGGGCCGATGTGCGCCACGCGGCGGAGCTGATCGAACTGGTGGCGTTGCGCGGCGGCACAGGCCGCCCCGACATCGTTTCGCTACCGGAACTGTTCGAAGCCCGCCTCACCGGCTTGGGCGGCGGCAGCCGGCAGCCCTTCTGGTTTTCCCGGCTGACCGTGCGCTCTATCGAAACTGCGCGGAATTTGCTCGAACGTCTCAAGCAGGCGCTGGCGCCGCTCGCAGCCTTCCGAGGCCGGGATGACGCCGACCTTGCCGCGCTTGTCAGGGCCAGTGTCGTGACACTCGAAAATCTCGGCCGCATCGCCGACGGCGGCCTTGGCGAACTCTATGCCGGTGACGCCGGCGAGAAGCTTGCCGAACTGCTGCGCGGGCTGGTCGCGGCTTCGGCTTCGCTGTCCTTCGCGGCGACCGAGTGGCCCGACATCATGGCGGCGCTGATCGCGCCTGAAACGGTCAAGCCGGCACAAGGCACCGACCGGAACATCGCCATCTGGGGCGCGCTGGAAGCCCGGTTGCAGACGGTCGACACGCTGGTCATCGGCGGGCTCAACGAGGGCGTATGGCCGCGCAAGCCAGAGAGCGACCGCTTCATGTCGCGGCTGATGAAGACCGGCATCGACCTCGAACCGCCCGAGCGGCGTATCGGCCTTGCCGCGCATGATTTCCAGATGGCCATGGGCGCCGGGAAGGTGGTGCTGTCCCGCTCGGCACGTGCCGGCGATGCACCCGCCGTGCCGTCGCGCTGGCTTCAGCGGCTGCTGACCTTCATCGGCAGCGACCAGGCAGCGGAGCTGCGCCGGCGTGGCGACGAGCTGCTCGCCTGGGCGCGCGCGCTGGATGCCGGCCCAAGGCAGGATTTCGCGCCACGGCCGCAGCCGAAGCCGCCGCTGTCGGTGCGCCCGACGCATTTCTCGGTCACCGAGATCGAGACCCTGCGCCGTGACCCCTACGCCGTCTATGCAAGACGCATCCTCGGCCTGATGCCGCTCGATCCGGTTATTCGCGACCCTGGTGCGGCCGAGCGCGGCACGCTGTTTCACGCCATCCTGCACCTGTTCTCAGGCAGCGTCGCCGATCCGCGCGCTCCCGATGCGCTTGCCGGCCTCATCGCCGCCGGCCGCGCCTGCTTTGCCGAAGCCGCCCTTCCGGCCGACGTCGAGGCGGTGTGGTGGCCGCGCTTCGAGAAACTCGCCGCCAACATCATCGAGTGGGAGCGCACGCGCGCTGATGCTGTGACAAGGCGCCATGCCGAGGAGCGCGCCGGAAAGACCGTTGTCGGCCAGTCCGGCGTGACGCTGTCCGGCTACGCCGACCGCGTCGACCTTCTGGCCGGCGGCATGGCCGACATACTGGACTACAAGACCGGCTCCTCGCCGTCCAAGGCGCAGGCGCACACACTGCTTGCGCCGCAACTGGCGCTCGAGGGCGCGCTGCTCAGGCGCGGCGCCTTCAAGGATTTGGGCGTGCGTGAGCCCTCTCAACTGGCTTTCATCAGGCTGAAGCCGAATGGCGAGGTGTTCGAGGAATCCATCCTCGAACACAACCGCCAGCCGCGGACCGCGACCGATCTTGCCGAAGAGGCCTGGGCACGGCTGGAAAAGCTATTGATCCACTATGCGGACCCTGCGCCCGGGTATCTGTCGCGCGCGCTGCCGTTCCGCGAAGGCGAGACGGATGGCGACTACGACCATCTTGCCCGCGTGCTCGAATGGTCGGCAGGCGGCGATGCCGGCGACGAGGGAGGGGAGGCATGAAGAAGGCCTATCCCATTCCCAGCGACACCGCGACCAGCCAGGCCCGCGCCGCCGACCCCGGCAATTCCGCCTGGGTGTCGGCCAATGCCGGCTCCGGCAAGACCCATGTGCTGGCGCAGCGCGTAATCCGGCTGCTGCTGCGCGGCACCGATCCGTCGAAGATCCTGTGCCTGACCTATACGCGCGCCGCCGCCGCCAACATGTCGAACCGGGTCTTTTCGACACTGTCGGAGTGGACGACGCTTGGTGACGTGGATCTGGCGGCAAAGGTCGAGGCGCTGGAGGGGCGCCGGCCCGATCTCGAGACCATGCGCCGGGCGCGGCGCCTGTTCGCCGAGGCGCTGGAAACGCCCGGCGGGCTGAAGATCCAGACCATTCACGCCTTCTGCGAATCGGTGCTGCACCAGTTCCCGCTGGAGGCCAACATCCCGGCCCATTTCGAGATGCTCGACGGCCAGATGGAGGCATCGCTGTTTGCCGCGGCGCGCCGCGAGATGATTTCGGGCACGTCCGCCGGTGACAGGGATCTGGCCGAGGCTTTTGCCTCCATTCTCGATCGGGGCGGCGAAGCCGGGCTCGACGCCTTGCTGGGTGAGATTGTGCGCAAGCGCGACGGCTTGCGCCATTTCATCGAGGCGGTCGGGCGCGATGGCACGCATTTCCAGGCCCTGTTCGACGAATTCCATTTCCATCCAGGCCAGACGGCCGAGGGCATAGCCGCTTCGGTATGGCCGTTGCCGGGCTTCCTGCCCGACTATTTTGCCGGCTTCGCCCACGCCGCCGAGGCCACCGACGCCAGATCGGTACTGAACAACATCCTGCCCTATGCGCGGCAGGCTTTTGCCGAGGGCGATCCCATTCGCCGCCTGCAACTGCTCGCGCGAGCCTTCCTCAAGACCGATGGCGACGCTTACGACCCGGCAAAGGCCTTCAAGAAGGCCCTGGTCGACCGGTTGCCGGATCTGGCGGAGCGTTATCTCTCGGCCGCCAACGCCATAGTCGAAACCACCGATCGGCTGGCCCTGTTCCGGATGCTTGAAGGCACGGCTGCCGCGCTGACCATCGCCGACTGGCTGATCGCCCGCTACGAAATGCTCAAGCGCAGCCGCGGCTTCCTCGATTTCAACGACCTGATCACCCGCACCGTCAACCTGCTGGCGCGGCCGGACGCCGGCCCCTGGGTGCAGTACAAGCTCGACCAGGGCATCGACCACATCCTGCTCGACGAGGCGCAGGACACCAGTCCGGACCAATGGGAAGTGGTGAAACGGCTGGCGGAGGAATTCTTTGCCGGCTTTGGCGCACGCGACAGGGTCCATCGCACGGTGTTCGCCGTCGGCGACGAGAAGCAGTCGATCTATTCGTTCCAGGGTGCGGCCCCGGACTCCTTCGCCGACAGCCGGCTGTTGTTTGCCGGACGAGTGCGTGACGCCGAGGCGTCCTTCGCCGACCTCAAGCTGACCTGGTCGTTCCGCTCGACCGACGATGTTCTGACCGCGGTCGACCGCGTCTTCGCCGATCCAGCCGTGCGGCGCGGCATCAGTCATGATCCCGATCCGCTTCGCCACCAGGCGATCCGCACCGACGCGCCGGGCTATGTCGAGGTGTGGCCGTCGGTCGGCGCCGATGTTGTCGATGAGCCCGACGACTGGACGCAAGCCATCGACCATGCCCACGCGCCGGCGGTGCGCGTGGCCGAGAACGTCGCCGCCACCATCGCCGGCTGGATCGGCAGTGGCGAAATCATCGAAGGCCGCGGCAAGCGGCTGCGGCCGGGCGATGTGCTGGTGCTGGTGCGCAAGCGCGATCGCTTCGTCCATGCCCTGACCCGCGCACTCAAACGCCGCGACATTCCGGTTGCCGGCGCCGACCGGTTGAGCCTGCCCGGGCACATCGCGGTCAAGGACCTGATCGCGCTCGGTCACCTCCTCATCCAGCCGCAGGACGATTTGTCGCTTGCCGCCGTGTTGCGCAGCCCGATCTTCGATCTGCCGGAAGAGGCGCTTTTCACGCTCGCCGCGCAGAGGCCGGCCGGCCTGTCATTGATCGCATCGCTGCGACAGCACGCCGGCGAAAGCGAGAGACTGGCGAAGATCGTCGCCCAGGTCGACATCTGGACGAACGAAGCCGCGTTTAAGCCAGTGTTCGAATTCTACGCCGCCCTGCTGGCGCGCGATGGCGTGCGCCGCAAGATGATCGCGCGGCTCGGGCCCGAAGCTGGCGATATTCTCGACGAGTTCCTCAGCTTCTGCCTTGCCGAGGAGCGAACCGGCCTGCCGGGGCTGGAAGCCTTCCTGTCGACACTGGAAAACGCCGGTCCCGAGATCAAGCGCGAGATGGACCAGACCCGCGACGAGGTCCGGGTCATGACCGTGCACGCCGCCAAGGGCTTGGAAGCGCCCGTCGTGTTCCTGGTCGATGGCGGTTCCGCGCCGTTCAGCGACCAGCATTTGCCGCGCCTGATGCCCTTCGATGGCTCCGGCGCGAACTGGGACGGCAAGGGCTATCTCTGGCGCTCGGCCAGCGAGGTCGCCAACGGTTTTTCGAAAGCGGCGGCCTCAAGGGCACGGGAACTCGCCGACGACGAATACCGCCGGCTGCTCTATGTCGGCATGACCCGTGCCGAGGACCGGCTGATCGTCTGCGGCTATCATGGCAAGCGGGCGCCGAACGCCGGCACCTGGCACTCGATCGTCAGCCGCGCGCTGATCGGCGCGTCGGAGAGCGAGCAGCGTGCGCATCCCGCCGGCGGCGAGCCGGTGCACCGTTTCCATGTCACCAAGCTGCCCCCCGTCGCGCCAAGTTCCGCCGATCAGCTACGGCAGGCCGACGCTTTCGCGCCTTTGCCGGCGACGCTGTTCCGGCCCTTGCTGCCCTTCGAGGATCTGCCGCGTCCGTTGTCGCCATCGGGCGCCTCGGCGCTGATCGACGAAGGCAAGCAAGCCGTTGTCGACAAGGCGTCGCCGGTGCTCGACGCCGACGCCGAGCCCGGCTTTGCCGTGCTGCGTGGGCTCGCCCTCCACAAACTGCTGCAGATGCTGCCCGGTATTGCCGAGCCCGAACG
>NZ_RZPF01000261.1:0-7794 GCF_004022735.1 Mesorhizobium sp. M7A.F.Ca.AU.001.01.1.1 | reverse complement strand
GGGCTGGCGATCCTCAAGCACACCTTCAACCTGTCGGATGAGGTGCTGTGCGAGCGCTGGGTGGAGAACCCTTACTTCCAGTATCTCACCGGCGAGACGTTCTTTTGCCATACGCTGCCGTTCGACCTCTCGTCGATGACGCGCTGGCGCAGCCGCATGGGCGAGGAGCGGATCGTGGCGCTGTTGCAGGAGAGCCTCAGCCTTGCGGTCAAGACCGGGGCGATGAAGCCGGCCGACACGCGCCAGGTGATCGTCGACACAACCGTGCAGCCGAAGAACGTCATGTTCCCGACCGACGCCAAGCTCATCAACCGGGCGCGCGAACGGCTGGTGCGGCTGGCCAAGAGGGAAGGAGCTCCATTTGCGCCAGAGCTATCAGCTGGCGCTGATCAGCCACCAGCGCTATGCCCACGCCAAGCAGTTCAAGCGGGCCAACAAGGCGCTGCGCAGGCTCAAGACCTATCTCGGCCGGACCATTCGCGACATTTCTCGCCAGATCGCCGGCGATGCGGGGCTGGACGCGCTCTTCAAATGGCCGTTCTACCAGGCCGCCACCGTTCTCTAGCAACGCCAGCGCCAGCGCGGCCGCAAGATCTACAGCCTGCACGCGCACGAGGTGGAATGCATTGGCAAGGGCAAGGCGCATATGCCCTACGAGTTCGGTGTGAAGGTGTCGGTGGCCACCACGCTGAAGCGCTCCAAGGGCGGCCAGTTCGCCCTGCATGCAAAAGCGCTGCCCGGCAATCCCTATGACGGCCACACGCTGGCAAGCGTCATATCGGCCACATCAAGAACGAACACCGCATGGGCCGCAACTACCTCGCCGGCCAGCAGGGCGACGCCCTCAACGCCGTCCTGGCCGCCGCCGGATACAACTTCTCCCTCCTGCTCAGGTGGCTGAAGTGATTTTTGTGGCCCTTGATCGCCCTGCTTCAACTCCGGCCGAAGTCGGTCGCCGCTTAGCGTCTGGATCACGGTCGACCAGCACGAGTTCCAAAAATCCAACCTGCATCTCAGGCACCGCGTCCTGACCTCGGAAATCGAGGATCCAGTCTCGACAGAGTATTCGACAAGATGCGGACGTGTGTTACAATAACGAGCCGCAACTCATACCAGACATGAGCTCATATTTTGGGATAGTGGCCTCCAAGCGGTCAAGCCACGGACGCGAATGTCATCCGATAAAGGGTCGCGGCGTCATAGATGGGCAGTCCTGTCCTACGACGGATTGCTGACGTCACCATCGGGAACAATGTACATTCAAATAGGAGGGCGGCAATCCCCGGATGTGCGGCGCCAAGTCGCGCGACACAGGCTGCAACCTCCGACTCCATTTCAACAACACCAGCCGGCCACGCGTCACCTTCAATGCCGCCGATGACTACTCTTGCCTCTGCGGATGAATCTATGCCCAGCAGCTCTTTGCCGCAGTGTCTTGAGTCTGCGGCCACAACGGCGAGCTTTGCGTCAGCTGGAAGCTGCCGGAGTAGCGTGGGCGCCAGTAGCAGGCTCGACATGGCCACCGGGACTTCGACAGACGCGGCCACTGCAGCCTGGTACCGGATACTGAACCCGCAGTCCCCGGTTATCGCGACTGCTCCGCGCTCGACCAACCGCCTGGCAGCTGCAATGTAGGCCGGCTCGAGAGAAGCATCACCGGGAATGACCCTCTCCTCCAAAGCCCCGGCCGCGGTCTCTATTATAATTGGGAAGTCGAAAGTTGCCGGGTTGAAGACCGACTCCGGTTGCGGTGGCGGAAATTCACGAGGCGGAAGTCCGATCTCCAGCCCAATAATTCCGAGGGCCCTTTGTTGAGTTGTCACGGAAGCATCCTTCTTCTGGAAGCAGCTAAGATGGTGATTTCGGCAGCAAATGCCCATCACCTGCGCGATACAGGTTCTCTCTGAATGCACGAATTTAACAGCGTCGAAACGGCTGTTTCAGAGAAACATGCCTTTCCAGGCGCAGTAAGTCGGCATTGTTTTGGTGCATTCGCATGAAAGCCGTAAAAACTGGGAAACCGCAGAACGCTTGTGCGACCCTCCCCGGGCCTGTAGGATACCGGGTTTGCGTCCGCCGTCAGACAATCGTGTTAGGGCACTTTCCAGAGCCCAGATGCCCTGAATGGCAGATTGAACGCACATCAGATCTTCAAGCTCGCAACTGCCGAACGGGCAGCGCTATTTACCTAACTCGACCAATCTGGGGCTTGGACCGGACGATCCTAGTTATGCAGTCCTGAATGAACTGGGGCAGTAACCTCGACATCAACCCGGCCCTGAAAAACCGCGCGTAGGTTCGTCGCAGGGCAGCCTGCTCCGAACGGACCAGTTCCTGCCCGGAAGCCACCCACGGGATAACTCAACTAGCGGCACAACCCGCAACTCACCTCGTCTCCAGCACCGCATTGAGAAACTGCTGCGTTCGCTCGTTTTGCGGATTGCCTAAAAGCTGGCTGGGCGGGCCTTGCTCGACAATCTTACCGCCAGAAAAGAAGCACACGCGATCGGAGAACTCCTTGGCAAAGCCCATCTGGTGCGTGACCATCAGCATTGTGAGGTCATGTTCGGCGCTGAGCTTGCGGATGACGTTGAGCACCTCTCCAACCAGTTCCGGGTCAAGCGCTGATGTCACCTCGTCAAACAGCATCACCTTGGGCCGCATGGCCAACGCCCGAGCGATCGCCACGCGTTGCTTCTGGCCCCCGGAAAGCTGGATCGGGAAATGGTTCTTCTTGTCGCCGAGGCCCACCAAGTCGAGCAGCTCTGCCGCTCGGGCCTCCGCCTCCTTCTTCGAGAGCCCAAGGACGGAGATCGGCGCCTCCATGCAGTTCTGCAGAGCAGTCATATGCGGGAACAGGTTAAAGTGCTGGAACACCATACCGATCTTGGCACGCACGCGACGGAGATGACGCTCGCTCGCCGGCACTATTTGGCCGTTCTTCTGCGTATGCGTCAACGGTTCACCGTCGACCCATATCACCCCCCCGTTGATGTGCTCAAGCGTCATCAGCATGCGCAGAACGGTGGTCTTGCCCGAGCCGGACGGACCAATGATGGACACCTTCTCGTTGCGTGCGATCTCGAGATTGAGTTCGTCCAGCACCGTCAACGCGCCGTAGCGCTTTGTGACGTTCTCGAAGCGAACTATGGGTTCGTTCATGACTTTTTCGCTGCGCCTGATATCGAGGTCAAGCTCGTCCCGCCTGGCTGATGCCCTAGGGCGCTTCGTGAGATCGTCCTCGAAGCGAAGCACAAATTCGCTCATAGTATAAGGCCTCCCTATTGCAGATGGTAGCGGCGGTTGAGCCAGACGCGGACCGACTGCACGATAGCGGAAGCAACCAAGCTGAACACGTAGTAGAAGAAGCCGCACATAGTGATCGCTTCTATGTATCGATAGTTATTGCCCCCGAAATTTTTCGCCTGCTGCAGCATCTCGAAGATCGAGATTGCCGCCAGGACCGGCGTGTCCTTGAACATGCCGATGAAGTAATTGCCCAGAGCTGGCACCATGGGCGGGATCGCCTGCGGCAGAATGATTGTTCGCCAGGTCCGCGTTCGCGAAAGGTTTAGTGCCGTACAGGCCTCCCACTGGCCGCCATCCACATTCTCGATGCCGCCGCGGAAGACTTCGGAACAATAGGCTGCATAGTGGATCCCCAGCACGCCAACTCCCGCCGTCCAGGCAGGAATGAAGATTCCGATCTGCGGACCAACGAAATAGACAAAGAACAACTGCAGCAGCAAGGGCGTTGAACGGATAAACTCCACGATCTCCGCCATGGTGGTCGAGACGTAGCGGTTTGGCGACTGGCGAATCATCGCGAAGACAAGACCCAATATCAGCGCGATCGCAAACCCGAGCAGCGTAGCCTCAATGGTGACGATCGCTCCCTGATAGAGATATGGGAAAGCCTCCCATACGTAAGACCAATCCCAGATCTTCAAGCCACCTGCTCCCGAACGAAACCGCGCGAGACGCGGCGTTCCAGCCAGCGCACGAAAGGAGTGATGAGGGCGCGCGCGATGATGTAATAACCGAATAGTGCAACCGCAAAGAACAGCATATAATCGCCAGTTGCGTCGGCCGCCTGCTTGGCGGCGCTAGTAAATTCGGGAATGGTGATGAAGAAGACGAGCGAGCTACCCTTAAGCACATCGATGAGCATGTTACCCCAGGTCGGCAGCATGGCGCGCATTGCCTGTGGGAGGATAATACGCCGCATCATGGTGAGCCGCGAAAAATTGAGCGCTGTAGATGCCTCATACTGGCCCCTATCAACGGCCTGAATGGCGGCGCGGACATACTCGGCTGCGTAGCCAGAGGCATTCATTCCGATCCCCAAAATTCCGACAGTCCACGGCGACAGGAAAATACCGAAAATCGGCAATACAAAGAACCACCAGTAGAGCTGAACCAGCATGGACGTCCCGCGGAAGAATTCGATGTAGGCGATACTGAACCAGCGCAACTGCCGACGGGGAGAGACTCGGGTCAGGCCCACGAAAAGCCCAAGGACGATCGCTACGACGCAGGCGCCAAGAGTGACGATGACCGTAGTCATGACGCCCTTGGTGAGCACGGCAAAGATAAAGCTGAGATCGACCTTACTCATATGCCCTCCCCACTGACCGCCTACCGGCCAAGGGCCGGGGAGCGGTCAGACGCATAGCTTCAGCCCTTGCAAAGATCAGCGGTCTTGCTGCCATCCGGGAGATCGCGTTTGGTGTAACCATATTTGCCGACCGCGGCCATCATTTCGTCAGAGCCAATATAGTCTTTCAACACAGCATTGAACGCGTCTACCGCAGCCTGTTCGCTGAGCGGGAAGGCTATGGCGGGATGTTCATTCGGTCCCGGCGGGGTATACGGGTCAGCCACCTCAATGCTGGGATCCTGCTCGGCAAGAGTCGTCGCGTTCAGACTATAGAGCGAGCCGGCAGCGGCGCGGCCGGCCTTTACAGCCTGTACGACCTCGGGCGGTCCGGCGACCTGCATAACCTTGTCGTCAGGGAAACCTAATTTCTTCGCCTGCTCGACTGCGGTGGTACCCGTCATGATGGCCAGGGTAAGCCCCTTCTTCTGAGCGTCATGGAGGGAATGCAGCGCTTCCGGATTGCCCTTCGGCACGATCATCGAATCATTGCTCGATGCGATCGGTTCGCTGAACAGGACGTTGCGGCACCGCTCCGGCTTAATCCACATGCCGCCCGTGATGATGTCAAAGCGACCAGCCTGGAGGCCCGGGACAAGGGAACCCCAATCGGTTACGACCGGCTCGATTTTGGTCGTTCCCATCTTTCTCAGAACGTCCAGTGTCATCACATTGACCAGGCCAAGCGGCTCGTTGTTCGCACCAGGATAGGCACTGGGAGGCTCATTGGTGAAGCCAAGACGGATCGTTTCTCCGTTCTTAATCTTATCGAGCAGCGACTCCGCCGAGGCCGAACCGGCAAAGGACGAGATTGTCATCGCCGCCAGGCCGAGCGCGGCAATCCTCTTCAAGATTGCAGCCTTAAAGCATTCGTCGAGTTTCCACTTGACCACTGGTTAGTCCTCCGTTTTCGCATCGCCGATGGTCTCCCGATATGCCTCGGGAAAAGACCATTGCATCATTTGTTGAGCTTGTAGTCCGGCGGTTCCCATCATCGTGTGAGCTGCAGGGTCCCCACTTAGGTATAGATTCCTCCAGTCGATCCTTTGCTACGCCACTTGTGCATGCTTCGTGAGCGTAGCAGCGCAGCTGTGGTGCTTTGTGCGAGAAATGCAAGTTATTCGCAGAAATTCGGTGATTTTTGGGTGCATACGCACATTTCCGTCATCCCCGTGGTTCGTTGGAAGTGAACAATCGCGAGCTGTGGTATGGCCAACTGAGGCACACCACGTCTTGCATGACTCCTGCCCTGCCCGGTTGGATGGGCGCCACCGCCTGGGCTATGCCCTTGTTGCCATGGCAGGGCACAAGTTCGTCGTATGCGACACGCCGCTGAGAGATTCGCCTCGGAGACGCTGGCCCGAGCATTGTTCCCGTCACAGTTGATCATTCGTGCCATTGACGGATGAGTCTGTTCACGGCTTCGCTCCGGATCAACCTGGACGGAATCGCCGGCATTATTGAGCAGATGGAAATCTGAATTCCTGATCAGCTTCGCCAGGTTGATCCCTTGCTCCGGCGTCGCGGTAGGGTCGTTCTTGGACCAGATGATCAACGTCTGGGCCTGAAGCTGATCAAGGTAGGGGAAGATATACTTCTGCTGCAGCAGTGGATAACGATGCAGGTTTGTCTCGTCTTCCGGCAATCTCTGCCAGATCTCCCATTGTCCCCGAGCCGCGGCCCGCCGATAGGCTTCTCGCTCGGCGCATTCCACATCCTGCCCGTGGGCGCGGCAGCTTTTCCGCCGTGCGGTGATGTATTCCTCTTCGCTCGGCATCGGGCCGGAACAGCCGTAAGCCTGCCGGCAGGCCTCCAGCCAAGCTTCGTCACGGTCATCTCCGAACGCCGGCGACACGGAGTTAGCGGTCAGCAGGACAAGCTTAGAAACAAGATCGGGACGCACGATCGCGACCCGCGCGTCGACGAATGATCCTTCTGAATGGCCGACTAGCGTGATCTGCTTCAAACCCAGTTGTTGGAGGAAGCTAATTACATGATTCACACGACCGAGCCGGTTAATGTATTTGCAGTCAGCAGGATAATCCGTTCCCCCAAAATGGAGTTGATCAATCGCTACTACCGTAAATTGATCGGATAGCCCGTTCAGCTGCCGAACAAAGGAACTCTTAGCCTCTGCACGGAAGCCCGCCCCCTGCAGGAAAACAATCGGCCTACCAGCTCCGTTCTCGCAGTACGATGTCTCGACACCATCAACCGATACGCGATGCTTGGTGATCATCGGTTCCTCGGCAAAAGGAGGGGCATCAGGTCGGCATTGCGACATGCGAGATGGACTGCCATTGCTCACTCCTGAGCGTAGCAGCCTCACATGCCACGTTGCCGAACTATCTCGTCTGAATACCGGAAATCGGCACCCCGGAGCCTCGCGTCTTGTCACTTTGCTCTGTCGTCGCCCAGCCACTGCGGCCGGGAGCCTTTTAGGTGCATGGGTGGCATTCCCCGCAAGATTTCAACCCTTGCACAGGTCGCCGGTCTTGGTGCCGTCCGGCAGATTGATTTTGGTGTAGCCGTATTTTGACCGACTGCATCATTTGGTCGGAGCCGATATAAGTATTCAATACCTCGTTGAAGGCATCGACCGCCTGCTGATTGGGCAGGAAGGCGAGACTTGGGTAGCCGGCCTTCCCAGCCGGCGGGGTGAACGGATCTGCCATTTCAACGCTGTCGACCTTGTCAGCGAGCTCCTTACCGTGAAGTAGTTTAGCGACCCCGCCGCCGCGCGGCCGACCTTCACTGCCTGCAAGAATTCGGCCTGGCCGGCGACCTGCATGACACGATCCTCCGGAATGCCCGCGTCTTTGGCGGTCGTGACCGTGTCGGAACCGGCGGTGGTGACCAGCGTTAGGCCCTTATCACGAATATCGTCAAAGGAGTGCTGGTCTTTTGGGATTGCCATTCGGCATGAGCAGGGCTTCGGTGAACTTAGCAAGCGGCTCGGTGAACACCACATTGCGGCAGCGCTCCGGCAGAATGTACATGCCGCCTGGCCTAGCTCCGTCTGCCGTCTCTCAAGGTTGTGTCGGCCAATTTCTCAGCCACCATAATCGTCGGAATGTTTGTGTTCGCCCGAGGGCAAAATGGCATGACGGAAGCGTCGGCGATCCTCAAACCCAAAA
>NZ_RZPF01000025.1:0-18126 GCF_004022735.1 Mesorhizobium sp. M7A.F.Ca.AU.001.01.1.1 | reverse complement strand
GATTACGAGACCTATGGCCGCGACGGCCATATCGTGCCAGGCATGGTGGTGAGCGTCGAAAGCTATATCGGCGAAAAGGGCGGCCGCGAGGGCGTCAAGCTGGAGGACGAGATCCTGATCACCGAGACGGGCACGGAGCTTCTGTCGCGCTTTCCTTATGAGGACGAGTTTCTGGAGACGCAGGTTTGATACGGGCAACCAATGAGCGCCTCGTTGCCTGGCGCCCCCCTCTGTCCCGCCGGCATACGGAAGGGTCTTTGACTGCCTCGCCCATGCATCACGCAGGCGCCGCATGAAAACGCCCATCTCCCTCAAGCCCGGCACGGTGGCCGCGATCTTCATCGACCTGCAGGAAGAGCACCGGCAGGACCCGCGCTACCTCGTCGAGGGCTTTCCCACGATCCTCGCCAACGTCCAGCGCCTGCAGGCGGCGGCGCGGCGGAACCAGGTGCCGCTCTACCACTGGGCCTACATCGTCGATCTCGACAAGCAGGACCGCCCGTTTCATCCGCTCGGCGAGGACGGCAAGTCGGCCTTTTCCGACAAGAGCGATCCGCTGACCGAAATCTGCCATGAGGTGGCGCCGGCCAAGGGCGAGGCGCTGCTGATCAAGGCCGAGGCCAGCGCCTTCCGCACCGGGCCGGCGGCGGGCGACATCAAGTCGGCCGGCATCGAATGGTTGGTCATATCAGGCGTCTGGACCGAGGCCTGCATCGACGCGTCGGTCAAGGATGCGGTGGCCAAAGGCTTTCGCGTGCTGCTGGTCAAGGATGCCTGCGGCAGCGGCAGCGCGGCCATGCACCAGACCGGGATCCTCAACCTCGCCAACCGGCTCTATGGCGGCGCCGTCACCGACACCGACGGCGCCTGCCGGCTGCTGGCCGGCGAAACCGTCACCGTCTGGCAGGTCGAGGGCTCGGTGCCGCTGCGTTTCAGCTTCGACAACGCGGCCGCGCTCTACGCCGATCTATGACGCGCGGCCCCTACGAAACACGGCTCGACCCGGCCCTTTGGGCCTATATCGACGCCGTCAACGCCTGGCATCCGCCCGAGATCATCGGCCTGCCGATCGACAAGCAGCGCGCCGTCTATGACAGGATGAGCCGGGCTTTCCACCAGGGCCGCCCGCCCGGCGTCAAGGCCAGCGACGGGCTGATCGCCGCCGCCGGCCGCGACATCCCGGTCCGGCGCTACCGGCTCGAGGGCAACGCCGCCGTGGTAGTAGACCACCATCGCCTTGGCGGCGGCTTCATCCTCGGCGGGCTCGAAAGCCATGACGACATCTGCGCCGAGCTCTGCGCCGGCACAGGTTTCGACGTGCTGTCGGTCGATTACCGGCTGGCGCCGGAGCATCTTCATCCCGCCGCCTTCGATGATGCGGTGGCCGCCTTCGAATGGGCAGCGGCGAGATCAGGCCTGCCGCTGGTGCTGTGCGGCGAAAGCGCCGGCGGCAATCTCGCCGCGGCGGTGGCGCAGGCGACGCGCCGCCACGCCAGCGCTGCCATTGGCCAGGTGCTGATCTACCCCGAGCTCGGCGGCGACGAGCGCGCCGGCTCCTACATCGAACACGCCGACGCGCCGCTGCTGTCGGTGGCCGACATCGCCTTCTACCGCGACGTCCGTTCGGCCAGGCGCCAATCGCTTGACGATCCGACTTTTGCGCCGCTGCGCGACAAGGATTTCACCGGCCTGCCGCCGACGGTGATCGTCACCCCCGAATGCGACCCGTTGTCCTCGGATGGCGAGACCTACCGCGACCGCATTCTGGCCGCCGGCGGCAAGGCGTGGTGGCACGAAGAGCCGAGGCTGGTGCACAGCTTCCTGCGTGCCCGCACCACGGTGCCGGCGGCGGCGGAAGCGTTTGCGCGGATCGTGGCTGCGGTTGCAGCGCTGGGCAGGGGTGAGTGGCCGTATTGAACATAGCGAAGGCCCCCTCATCCGGCCGCTTCGCGGCCACCTTCTCCCCGCTGGGGAGAAGAGGGAAGCGCCGGCGCTGCAAGTCTCCTCTCCCCTCGGGGAGAGGTCAGCCGAGCGAAGCGGAGGCTGGGTGAGGGGGCGTCTCGCGTGAAGCGCCGGCATCCTCTTTTCAACAATGGAACATAGGAGGTCGAGTCCCGTCGTACCGACCCCCTCTGTCGCCTTCGGCGACATCTCCCCCTCAAGGAGGGAGATTCGCGCCGCGCCATCGTCCAACGCATACGCCAATCGCCGACTCCCCCCGCGGAACCCCGCACAATCACTGCGGAAAAGCGAACACTCCGCGGCGTCACCCCGCTCTATCATTCCCCCTCAGGCAACGGCGCCCCGGCGGTCGCGTCCGCCCCCGCGCCTGTCGATCGGCCGGGGCGATTTTTCTGTGCATGCCATTGTCCCAAAACCGCTGGGCACTTTTGGGCGGCATGCATCAACAACAGGGGAACGACGATGAAATTCATGCTGACCGACCGCAAACTCCACCCGCAAGCCAAACCCGTGGCCGACGATTTCAAGGCCGGCGGCATCAACCGCCGCGAATATCTGGCGCTGATGGCCGGGCTCGGCGTCAGCGCCGCCGGGGCGCTGGCGCTGGGCGGACTTGGCACCATCCCTGCCCGCGCGGCGGAACCCAAGAAGGGCGGCGTCCTGCGCGTCGCCATGAACGTCAAGGGTTTCAAGGACCCGCGCACCTTCGACGGCGTCGAGATGTCCAACGTTGCCCGCCACTGCAACGAATATCTGGTGCGCTGGAACACCGACTTCTCCTTCGAGCCCTGGCTGCTCGAAAGCTGGGAGGCGAGCGACGACGCCAGGATGCTGACCCTGCATGTGCGCAAGGGCATCTCGTGGTCGAACGGCGATGCCTTCAACGCCGACGATGTCATCCACAACCTCACCCGCTGGTGCGATGCCTCGGTGCCCGGCAATTCGGTCGCCGCGCGCATGGGCGCGCTGGTCAATGCCGACACCAAGAAGGTGGTCGATGGCGGCATCGAAAAGGTCGATGACTTCACCATCAAGCTGAACCTGCCCAAGCCCGACATCTCGCTGATCGCCGGCATGGCCGACTATCCCGCACTGATCATGCACCGCTCCTATGAGGGCGACGGCGATCCCCTGAAGGCGCTGGCCATCACCACCGGTCCCTGCGAGCTGGTCAGCTGGGATGCCGAGACCGGTGCCGAGGTGAAGCGCAAAGACAAGCCCTGGTGGAAGGGCGAATTCTACTTGGACGGCATCAAATGGGTCGACTACGGCTCCGACCCCAACGCCATGCTCTCGGCCTTCGAATCCGGCGAGATCGACACCGACCACGAGACCGCTTCCGATGCCGTCTCGCAGACCGAGCAGATGGGGCTGATGAACTCCGAGATCGCCACCGGCTCGACCATCGTCGCCCGCTTCAATGTCGCCAACGCGCCCTATGACGACGTCAAGGTGCGCCGCGCCGCCCAGCTCGCCGTCGACAATGCCGCCGTGCTGGCGCTCGGTCTCGGCGGCCGCGGCAAGCCCGCCGAAAATCACCATGTCGGCCCCATGCACCCCGAATATGCCGATATCGGCCCGGCGAAGCGTGACGTCGAGCAGTCGAAGAAGCTGTTGGCCGAGGCCGGCAAATCAGACCACGAATTCGAGCTCATCTCCGTCGATGTCGAATGGCAAAAGAGCACCGGCGACGCCATCGGCGCGCAGATGCGCGAGGCCGGCCTCAAGATCAAGCGCACCGTGCTGCCGGCCGCCACCTTCTGGAACGACTGGAGCAAATACCCCTTCTCCTGCACCGAATGGCTCGGCCGCCCGCTCGGCGTCCAGGTGCTGGCGCTGGCGTATAAATCCGGCGCCGCCTGGAACGAAAGCGCCTACGCCAATCCCGAATTCGACACGCTGCTAGACAAGGCACTGGCGACACCCGACGCCAAGGCGCGCAAGGAGATCATGGGCAAGATCGAGCAGAATCTGCGCGACTCGGGCATCATCATCCAACCCTACTGGCGCTCGGTCTACCGGACCTGTCGCAAAGGCGTCGAAGGCTGCGAACAGCACCAGGCGCTGGAGCAGCACTTTGAGAAGGTGTGGATTGAGAGTTGAGAGGCGGTCCGCGCTAGCGGACGTAAAGCCAATTGCTTGGCTTTACGAGCCTCGAACGCTCTGAGCCTGCGAAGGGCCGGGCGACGGTGATGCGCCGGCATTTCTAACCTTCTCCCCTTGTGGGAGAAGGTGGATTGCCGCGCAGCGGCAAGACGGATGAGGGGTGTTCCAGCTTGGCGATACGCCAACAGTAAACGCCCTGAACCAGAGCAGAACCTTCACCGCCTCACTCCGTCACGCACCCCTCATCCGTCTCGGCGCTGCGCGCCGATCCACCTTCTCCCACAAGGGGAGAAGGTCAGAAGCGTCAGCGCCCCTTCAAGTGCAGGGCTAGCCGGTGGATCGCTGCGATCATCTGACGGGTTGAAAATGGCCGGCGCGAATGCCGGTGAGGCAGTTGCCTGAGCCCGCGCCGGCCACTGGCGAACCTGGGTCCGCCGCCCGGATTTTTTACCGTTCCGCCGATGCCCGATCAACCAGGCCGGACGTTTGGTACGGAAGCGAACAAAGGCTCACCGGGCCGGCTTCAGCAGCGTCCAGATCCAGCCGACAAAGGTCAGCACCAGGAACGGATAGCCGGCGGCGGGCAGCGGCGCCGAGGTCGGCAGCAAGGGCGCGCCCCAGAGGATCATGCAAGCCGAGACGACAAACAGCGCGGCGGCCACGAGCGCGGTGAGGCGCATCCACAGGGCGAATGTCTTCGGCGCGCTGACCATGACCAGTGCGGCCGCCCAAAGCGAGATGCCGCCGACATAGGACGGCACGCTGGCCTCAAGCCCCGCCGCATTGCCGGCCATCAACAGGGTCTCGCCGGCCAGGAAGGTCAGGAAGCCGGCCGCTATGCAATCATTGCCCAGCCGCTGGTGTTTCATCGTCAGCAGCGCGGTGGCGACCACGAGAGCCACGCCGTCGATCGTCCAGAGCGTTTCGCGCAGCGGCGCGCTGGCGACGAAGGTGCCGGCCAGCCCGAAGGCGCCGCCGCAAGGCCGACCGCGGCGGTGGTGTCTGATGTGGTGCGCATTTGAGGGGAGAGAATACCCCGAGGTGGGTCTGCCCTCCCGAACACAACAGTCGCGCTTCTCAGAGCCACGCAATCGGAGAAATGGCCATTTCGTGGCCCCATCGCCGCGTTCGCGCAGGATATGATGCCATCCCGACTCACACTTCAATTTAACCTGATATCAATCGTCTTTTCGTCGCTCGTGGAAAACGCCCCGACTGCATATGCTTCGTCTTCCAAGATCGGCTCGATCATCGCAGTCGCGTAGATTATCTGATGCTCTACCTTACTTTCCTTCGAGATACGGAGGATTTGCAGTTGGAAGTTTTGGCTGCGGATTGCCTCCACCCCCATGTTTTCGTGAGTATCAATCATGCAGAAGCGGGGATGGCGAAAGAACTCCGTCTTAGTTGCTGCAGCAAGGAATCCCAGGTAGAAGCTGCTTTTCAAAATCGCTCTGGAGCTAGCCGAGAAGTAATTCTCCCCGTCTACAGCGATCTTGTTTTGCCCAAACGTAAAGCTGATAGTTTCAGGGTCCTCAAATATATCTTGCCGCCTCAAATCGTTGCGTAGAAGCTCCTTAACCTCGTTAGAGATACGAGTATAGGCGATGGATAGTCTATTCTGCTGTTGAGCGCGAAGTGCATCATTGTAGGATTTTAGCCCAGCGATAGCACCTTCCAGCTCCTCGCGCCGACTCGAAAGCTCTCGTATAGTTTCAACCAATTTGGCCTTCTGATCTAAATCTTCGACCTGTCTCTCCAAGTATCCGGCTCGTCGGTGCAATTCTCCGATACGGTCTCGTAATGTAGTCGATGGCAATCGTTGCACCGAAGCAAGATGTTGGGACGCCTGTTGCCAATCTTCTTCGAGTCGCCGCAGTGAAATATCCAATCGGGTTAGGCGCTCACTTCGCTTCCTTTGAAGTTCCTCCGATTGGTTGATCTGGAGGCTGGTGTCAAGAATCAGACCGGAAATGCGTACTTGGGTCTGTTCGGAGTCAAATGGCGTTTTGCACAAATGGCAAGAATGTGGAGCAGGCTCATCCTCCAAAGGCGCGTAGCAGGCTGGACACCACTGAAAACTGACCTCTCCGATATTTTCGACCACATTCTCAGAGTCCTTCAGGGCCTCGATCTTGTTCCGGAGGCTAACAATGAAAGCATCGGAATCAGCGATCGTAAGCGTGAGGGCGTCACGCTCTTGACGGGTCCGCACGAGGCTCGACTGAATCTCTTGGACCCGCCTGTAAGCGGTTTCTTGCGAGTCCAGTGTGAATTGGTCCTTTGCATCGCTGGAAAAAAGTGCGGCCTCAGATTGTTCGATCGCAGTCTGAACCGCAGCCCGGTCCTTCTCCAGGTTATGTCTCTGAGCCTGAATCCATTCGGTAGTTAATCCCTGGTCCGGCCCTCCTACTCTGCCCAATATCGTAAATAGCGAGTGTAGCTGCCCAATTACCTTGTCCAGCTCTTTGCTATACTCCTTTATTTTTTGCTCGTTATCGTAAAGATCGCTATCGTATGCGCCACAAAGGAGTCGTCCTACCGTATCTCGCAAATTTGCTTGATCAAATCTTTCGAAACGAAAGATGTCCTCTATTGGGCTTAGCTGGTCAGCGTACAGCAATCTAAGTATCTGATGCATAGTTATGTTGCCGGACAGATCGCTTGATACCTCCGGAATTCCCAGGAGGCCAAATATTGCTTGCGAAAAGCTCTCGCGATTGCTCGTACCTCTATATGGATAGCGTATCCAGTCGGATCGGGCAGCCCCTGTCGCCATCTCGTATGGGCCACCAAAAACTTCCATTGGCTGCTGCCCGGTCGACTCGGAAATCTCTCTGCTAAGGGTCACTATGCGCCCGTTTATACGCGCCTCAACGACAACTCTCGTGCAAAGGCGAGCCACTGCGCTCCAATCGGCGAGTTCTCCCCCGAGTCCATAGAAGATGAAATTTAAAACAGTCGATTTTCCGGAGGAATTATCACCACGGACGACATTAACGCCCTCATGGAACTGTTCGTTGTAAACAACGAGATGACCCCGCTCGACCACAACACGCGTCACTATCAGCGTAGGCTCATACCGCATCATATCGATGCTCCAACAGGCCAGTTCTCGCCTTCAGCCCGTTATCCCCTTGCAGAGGATAGTCCGATGCCAGAGTGGCCAAGAAATCCATGAGGTCGGACTGAGATTCGTTGATCTCGGCTACTCGTTCCGCGAGACTCCGAGGAATTGTGGACCCTGTGGCTCTAACTTCCTTTTGCGCAAGCGCATCGACACTCACCAAAGACTTGGCGGCAAGGGTTTGAATGGCCGCTGCTTGCATAGGGCGCATACGTTCGAATACCAACCTGGCATCGGGTAGCTCGCCATAAGGTTTAGTAAAAGCATATCGGTCTGATAGCTTTTTGAACTTCTGATGCTGGGCTGTCAGCCGAATGTCCCGAACTTTGTGAGGGAACAAAAGGTAGAAATCCAGAATCCGCAACTTATCGTAGGCCAGCGCCTCCGAAGGGCCGAGCACATTTCGTAGACGTAAAAACCTAAAAACCGCATGAAAAGCGTCAAAAGCAGGCTGAAAGGAGAGCTGAGTCATTTATGCCAACGGACGAAACATTGTTCTGCCAGCCAGTAAATCATCCCCATTGCGGTGTTATGATCTACCTCCAGGACGCTTGCACCGCAGTCCTCAACAGTTGGAATCACAATTAGCTCATTCATGAACTTGTTTATTTCCACCACGCCACATGTAGAAATTTGTGGGAGGATTATATCATTAAACTGCCGTTCAGCTCTCGCCAACAGATATACGATTATCTGTTGAGCAGAATAATAATGAGACCAGCGCTCTAGAAGTTTGACGAACATTTCCTTCATTTCGATGGCATCAGAGTAGGAATCCTCTCGGCCACTCACGCTCAACTTTGCGCGTAGTCCCCGAACACCGTCGTGCGATCGTTGAGAATAGAACCGTTTGAGTCTGTCGATGGTGTCTCTGGCTACTTGATTTCTTTCAATTTCAAGCTCAAGCTTTTGTAACAGCTTTTCGATCGCGCTTACGCGGTTTGCGGCGATGTTCTTGTAAGTATGGTTGATGTCGCGAGCCGCCATGTCGCGACCCGCGCTGGCTCCCGACTGATCGACTGTGGTTGAATTTGCCGTCACGCTACGCGCCTTTATCGACACGTTACTTCGTGATCGTCTTGTCACGTCCTACTAAGTCGCCACCAGCGGTAGCGCCACCCTGATTAACGGCGTTTCCACCAGGGCCTGCTCGATTTTTGATAATTTGAAATGTTATGAGCGAACCAGCGCCCAGACCTACTAGAAAGCTAATTATTTCAGAAATGTAGTCTGCAATTGCTGCCATGAATCACCCCCGAGCCACGGCCAGTTTAGCACCCTTTTTCTATTTTGAAACTACTTAAGGACCTAGTCCCCCATCTTCAAGGCCTGGATAAACGCCTCCTGCGGAATGTCCACCTTCCCGAACTGCCGCATCCGCTTCTTGCCTTCTTTCTGCTTGTCCAGCAGCTTGCGTTTGCGCGAGACGTCGCCGCCGTAGCATTTGGCGGTGACGTCCTTGCGCAGCGCCGAGATGGTTTCTCGGGCGATGACCTTGCCGCCTATTGCCGCCTGGATCGGGATCTTGAACAGATGGTTCGGGATCAGCTCCTTGAGCTTCTCGCACATCTGCCTTCCGCGCTTTTCCGCCGCCGTGCGGTGCACCAGCATGGACAGCGCGTCGACCGGCTCCTCATTGACCAGGATCGACATCTTCACCAGGTCGCCCTCGCGGTAGTCGGTCAGGTGATAGTCGAAGGAGGCGTAGCCCTTGGAGATCGACTTCAGCCGGTCGTAGAAATCGAAGACGACCTCGTTGAGCGGCAGATCGTAGATCAGCATGGCGCGCTTGCCGACATAGGACAGGTCGGCCTGGATGCCGCGCCGGTCCTGGCAGAGTTTCAATATGCCGCCGAGATAGTCGTCGGGGGTCAATATGGTGGCGCGGATCCACGGCTCCTCGATCGCCGAGATCTTGACCACGTCGGGCATGTCGGCCGGGTTGTGCAGTTCCTTCATCGAGCCGTCGGTCAGAGCCAGCCGGTAGACGACGCTGGGTGCCGTGGCGATCAGGTCGAGGTTGAACTCGCGCTCCAGCCGCTCCTGGATGATTTCGAGATGTAAGAGGCCAAGGAAGCCGCAGCGATAGCCGAAGCCGAGCGCGGCGCTGGTTTCCATTTCAAAAGAGAAGCTGGCGTCGTTGAGGCGCAATTTGCCGACTGCGGCGCGCAGATCCTCGAAATCGGCGGCGTCGACCGGGAACAGGCCGCAGAACACCACAGGCTGCGCCGGCTTGAAGCCGGGCAGCGCCTTGGCGGTGGCGCGCTTGTCCTCGGTGATGGTGTCGCCGACGCGCGTGTCGGCCACTTCCTTGATCGAGCCGGTGAAGAAGCCGAATTCGCCGGGGCCGAGCTCGTCGACATTGATGCGCGCCGGTGTGAACACGCCGGTGCGCTCGACCAGATATTTGGCGCCGGTGCCCATCATGCGGATGGTCTGGCCCTTCTTCAGCACGCCGTCGATGACGCGCACCAGCACGATGACGCCGAGATAGGCGTCGTACCAGCTGTCGACCAGCATCGCCTTCAGGGGTGCCGTGGCGTCGCCTTCGCGCGGCGGCGGCAATTGGTGGACGATGGCCTCCAGGACATCCGGAATGCCGAGGCCGGTCTTGGCCGAGATCAGCACGGCGTTGGAGGCGTCGATGCCGATCACCTCCTCGACCTGCTCGCGGATGCGCTCGGGCTCGGCGGCCGGCAGGTCGACCTTGTTCAGCACCACGACGATCTCGTGGTTGTTGTCGATCGCCTGGTAGACATTGGCCAGCGTCTGCGCCTCGACGCCCTGGGAGGCATCGACGACCAGCAGCGAGCCCTCGCAGGCGGCCAGCGACCGCGACACTTCATAGGCGAAGTCGACATGTCCGGGCGTGTCGATCAAATTGAGGATATAGTCCTCGCCATTGTTGGCGCGGTATTTCAGCCGCACCGTCTGCGCCTTGATGGTGATGCCGCGCTCGCGCTCGATGTCCATCGAGTCCAGCACCTGCTCCTTCATGTCGCGCAGCTCCAGCCCGCCGGTCAGCTGGATCAGCCTGTCGGCAAGCGTGGATTTGCCATGGTCGATATGGGCGACGATGGAGAAATTGCGGATGTGGTCGAGGGGCGTGCTCATGGCGCGCGTTTAGCAGGGGTGGCTTGCCCGAGCAAGCTGTGCGCCTTTGCCGGAGCAGGCAGCACGGGCACCTGTCGCTTTTTTCGCGCTTTTCGCGAAAAATCTATAAATTTTAACCAAGCCCGTTAGAGCATAATTTGCGAACGGGATGTTGGCGGAGGGAAATATCTGATGTAAGGACGAAGGCATGCGGGGGCTTGCAGGCAGTTTTATCGAGTCGCGGAGCGGCTCGTTCGCACCGATACTCATTCTTGCCATGATACCGTTGATCACCGCGATCGGCTTTTCCGTCGACTACACCTCCGCTGTCCAGACCAGGTCGACCGAGCAGGCGGCACTCGACGCCGCGATCCTGTCGATCACCACGATGGATACGGCCTCGACGAAGCCGCAGCGCCAGGTGATGCTCCAGGATACCTACAGAGAAAACGGCGGGCGGGGCGCAGCGACCCTGAACAGCTTCGACGTCAGCGCCAACGGCACCGCCACCGCGCAGGCCTCGGCAAGTTTCGCCATGCCGACCGTGTTCATGCAGATCGCCAGGATTCCCACGGTAACGGTCGGCGTCGCGTCGGCGGTGAGCAAGACGCCGGCGCTGGTCGAAGCTACGTTCAATGTCGATCACGTTTCGGGCTACTGGAACAAGACCATGACTCTGTACGGCCTTCCCTACGGTTGGACCTCCACGACCACGCCGACGGCCATGATGAAGGCCAACTACAACTACAAAGCGTATAGTTATTCCTATACGAGCGGTGGTAAGACCTATACCGCTGCCGAGCCGAAAGGTTACGGGACGACAACTATTACCACGGGACCAACCGATACGCTGGTTCAGACCCAACTGTGCACGACAGTAGGATCAACAACCGATTTCACGGCCACTGCGGGAGTTTACAAAAGCACCGCGGTGGCAAAAAGCGGAAAAACGAACGGCTCCACCGTCTATTTCAAGACGACGTGCGCGACCACGAATTCCGCCGGAAACAGCAGTGGCGCAACAATCAACGTGAGCACGATGGACAAGCTCTATCTGCAGATGGATGTGCCGTCCGGGCCGGTCAACCCGCTCAGGTCGAACAATACAGACACGTCGAACCGGCTCTACCTCGGCGCCGGGTACAGCACCGCGGCACAAAAGGCCCTGAACCCTTCCAAATACCTCCCCGTCGAGGTTGCCAGCAACACGGTCGTCGACATCTTCGCCGTGGTGCCCTGCAGCGAGACCAGCGATCAGGCATGGGAAGACGGCGGCAACAATCCTCCACTGCCAGACGTTACGAACGCCGACTTCTTCTACAGCGTGATGGGCAAGTGCGACTTCAACAAGCGACCGTCCGACACACTGCTGACGCAGTAGATGCTGCTCCTCTTGCCTTCTCCCCTTGCGGGAGAAGGTGGATCGGCGCGTAGCGCCGAGACGGATGAGGGGTGCTGGACGGAGCGCAATAGCTGGCTAATCTAAGCCATGCCGCATCAACCTGTCCCGCCAGCCAAACGAAGCTTCGCCCGTTCGCTCCGGCGTGTAATGACGGAAGCGGAAGACCGGCTGTGGCATGAACTGCGCGACCGCAGGCTCGACCGGATAAAATTTCGGCGCCAGGTTCCCATTGGAAAGTACATTGCCGATTTCGTCTGCTTCGAAGCACGCTTGGTCGTCGAGATCGATGGCAGCCAGCATGCGGAGTTGGAGTCTGACAGCGTCCGCAAAACTCACCTGGAAGAGAAAGGCTTTCGCATTCTGCGCTTTTGGAACGATGACGTTCTGAAAGACATGAACGCCGTTAGCGATACCATCATCGCCTATGTACGGGATACCAGCCTACAGCCTTGGCGGTAGGGGCGCGTTCTTCCCTTCTCCCACAGGGGGAGAAGGGAAGAACGCCTGCGGCCCGATCACAAACCGGTGAGCGCTGTAACGAAGGCGCCGACAGCGGCGAAGTGGGGATATCTGCGGTGCTTCCAGGCGCCGCCGCCCACGGAGCAAGCCGATGTCGCGATCCTGTACGTTCATCAAAGTGTCCAGCCTCTCGGCGATTGCGCTGGCAGCGTCGCTCGGTGCGGCGGCGGCCCAGCCGCTCAGCGTGGTCGAGCTGTTCACCAGCCAGGGCTGCTCGTCCTGCCCGCCGGCCAATGCCAATCTGATCAAGGTCAAGGACCAGCCCGGCGTGCTGGCGCTGTCGTTCAACGTCACCTACTGGGACTATCTCGGCTGGAAGGATATCTTCGGAAAACAGGAATTCACCCGGCGCCAGGTCAGTTATGAGCCGGCGCTCGGTCATGACGGGCCGTTCACGCCGCAAGTGGTGGTCAACGGCCATGCCGATGTCGTCGGTGCCGCACCCGGCGAAATCGAAAAGCTGATTGCGGCGAGCGGCCGGACAAGCGGCCCGGCATTGTCACTCGATGGCGGCAGGATCAGCATCGGCGCCGGCGCCGCACCTGGCGGCCACGCCGATGTCTGGCTGGTGCGCTATGCCAAGGGCGTGGTCGAGGTGCCGGTTTCGCGCGGCGAAAACACCGGCCGCACCTTGCCGCACGCCAATGTCGTGCATGCGCTCGAAAAACTCGGCAGCTGGACCGGCGCGGCCGCGACATATCCTCTGCCCGCCGCGTCCGGCGGCCTGAGCACCGCCGTGCTCGTGCAGTCGCCCGGTGGCGGACCGATCCTGGCTGCCGCGACCGACTAGATCGCGCTTCGACAAGAAATTGCGCAACGCCGCATGGAGCGGCGCCGCATAGCACGGCCGCCAAGAGGGCGCGCCTTCAACGCCAACCCCAAGGAGATCATCATGACCACTTCCCGCCTGACGCTGCCGGCGCTCGCTCTCGCTCTGTGCTCGACGGCGCTGTTTGCCGGCGGCATCGCCCGTGCCGACGACGCGACCAATGCGATGAAGCCGGCTGCAAATGCCATGAAACCGGCCGCGGATGCGATGAAGCCGGCCGCAGACGCCATGAAACCTGCAACGGATGCGATGAAGCCTGCCGACCCGATGGCCACCAATTCCATGAAGCCGGCGGCTGACGCCATGAAGCCGGCAACGGATGCGATGGCTCCGGCCAAGTAAAGGCGGTGCTGTTTCCGGCTTCGGTCCCGCGGGTCCGAAGCCGGATGCACGTGAAAGTGAGGCTTCGGCCGCAACTCGCCCGTCGCATGATCGTATCTTATCCAATAGACTCCACATGATGGACGTCACAGGAGCTCAAGCCATGACCGACATTCAAAAACCAGTCATCAGACAATCGTCGAACGTCTTCCGCAGCGCGCTCGCCGCTCTTGCGCTGGCCGCCGCGGGCGCCGCCTTCTGGCTGACGCCGGCGGTTTCGGCCGAGGACGCGGTGAAGATCCCGCCGCCGGCGCTCGACGAGAAGGCGGCCACCGGCACTGAAAAGGCAGTCTTCGCCGGCGGTTGTTTCTGGGGCGTGCAGGGCGTGTTCCAGCACGTCAAGGGCGTCACCAAGGCCGTCTCCGGCTACACCGGCGGCGACAAGGACACCGCCGTCTACGAGACGGTCGGCTCAGGCCGCACCGGGCATGCCGAATCCGTCGAGATCACCTACGATCCGTCGAAGGTGACCTACGGCCAGCTGCTGCAGGTCTATTTCTCGGTCGCCCACAACCCGACCCAGCTGAATTTCCAGGGTCCGGACTCCGGCACGCAGTACCGCTCGACGATCTTCGCCGAAAACGATGCCCAAAAGAAGATCGCGCAAAGCTACATCGCCCAGCTCGACCAGGCCAAGGTGTTCCCGGAGCCGATCGTCACCACGCTGGAAACCGGCAAGACCTTCTATCCGGCCGAGAATTATCATCAGGACTTCCTGACGCTGAACCCGACCTATCCCTACATCGTCTACAACGACCTGCCCAAGGTGGCGAACCTGAAGGCCCTGTTCCCGGCGCTCTATAGCGAGAAGCCGGTGCTGGTGCTGTCGGCGAGCAACTAAGAATGCCCAATCTCCCCCTCGCGGGGGGAGATTTGCGCACTCAGCCGCCCCGCCCCTGCCGGCTACATGGCCTTCATCGCGTCACACGACACAGTCGGGTTCATGTCGGCGAAGGTGCCGGCCGGGTTCTTCTTCCAGGCCCAGACATGCAGTTCATAGAACGGGCCTAGACCGTAGCGGTTGGGCGCGCTGTCGAAATTGAACAGCTGCCCTTCCAGCGAAGCCGGACCTTTCGAGGTGATGTACTCGACGGCCACCAGCCTCAGCTTGCCGTTTGCCATCGGCTCGTACATCACCGCCTCGGGCTTGGCGAGTTCGACCGCATCGTCCTTCAGATAACCGGCATTGACATAGTGGATGCCCATGGCGCCGCCGGTGATGCCGCTGGCGCAAGGGATCGGCGCATAGCCCTCGGCCGTCGCCATCGCCACGTTCTCGAAGCGGCTGTTGGCTGCCCGCACCTTCTCGTCCAGCGCGCCAGCGTTGTGAGCATTGGCCGCCGTGGCCGCGATCGACAGGTTGATGAGGTGTTTGGTCCACAGATGGATGTTCATGTTCTCTCCTCCTTGTTGATGGCGCGCGGGAGCCGCCGCTCCCGCTGCGACGTCGGATCTCGGCTGCACGCATCATTGGTACCGGGTGAAGTCCCAGTAGTGCGGCAGACCCTCGAGCTCCGGCAGGCCGATGTCGCGTCTCAGATAATCGTCCTGCGGAGGCAATCGACGCCGACTCTTGCGCAATGGCGCGAACAGCAGCGAGGCCAGCCGCCAGAAAGCCCGGCCCGGTAACGGGTCTCGTCCGACGGGTCTCGACGCCGCCGACGGCCCGCTGAACGATTCGTCAGGCACGCTGCCGTCGCCGCGAAGGGCAGTTTGATACTCATCGATCGGGTCAACGGTAAAAGTAAGGGTCAAGAACCCGCACCTCCGTGATCTTGTCGACAGGCAGCGCGTTTTTCTGGGCCGTGCTGCGGATCGCTTCCGGCGAAGGCGCGTCATAGATGCAGAAGCTCTGCTTCTTGTCGGGCGAGACGAAGGACTGCACCCAAGTCACGCCTTTCTCCGCGTTGCGCATGATGACGCCGCCCAGCGCATCGGCGCCGGCCTCGTTCACCGGCACGCTGAGGCCGTTGGGAAATGTACGTTCAACCACATAGCGAGGCATATCAGGTTCCTTTTTACTGTTTCACGCCCGGTTTTGAGCGCGGAGGACATTGATCACGCTCGCCAGGGGCGCGCATCGGAACCTTTCCCTATGTTTCGTGGGACGATTCCCCATGTTAACGGCGTTCACTGCTGGAGCCACAAAGCCGATACCGGGCCGCGCTATCCTGCCTGACGAAAGCGGGGTGCGGCGGCGACCCGGATCACGAAAAGCGGATGATCATGCTTCTGGAACGGCAGACACAGCTGGAGCAGCTGGACGGACTTCTCGCCGAAGCCGCGCGTGGTCGCGGCAGCGTGGTGGCGTTGTCGGGCGAGGCCGGCGCCGGCAAGACCGCACTGGTCGAGGCCTTCGTCGCCGGCGCGGCCAAGGCTACGCGCATCTTGCGCAGCGCCTGCGAGGACCTGTCGATCCCCGATCCGCTCGGACCGCTCTATGACCTCGCCCGCGAGGCGCAATGGGCGATGCCGCAGGCGATCGACGCCAGGCAGGGTCAGCGGCTGCCACTGTTCTCCGGTGCCCTCGACGTGTTCGAGACAAGGACCCAGCCGACGCTTCTGGTAATCGAGGATCTGCATTGGGCGGACGACGCGACGCTCGATTTCGTCCGCTTTCTTGGCCGGCGCATCGCCAACACCCACATCCTGGTCCTGTTGACGGCGCGCACCGACCGCAGCGAAGGACAGGCGCGTGTGCGCCGGGCGCTGGGTGAAATTCCGTCGGGCAACGTTGCCCGTATCGACGTGCCGCTGTTGAGCGAGGCGGCCGTCCTGTCGCTCGCCAGCGCTGCCGGCCGAGATGGCGACGCCATCTACCGGGTCACCGCCGGCAATGCCTTCTTCGTCACCGAGCTCCTGTGTGCCGACAATGAGATGACGCCACCGGCCAGCGTGCGGGACGCCGTTGTGGCGCGGGCCGAACGGCTGTCCGCCGGTGCCCGCTCGATGCTGGACGCGGTGTCGGTGTTTCCCAGGCGGGCCGATGCTTGGGCTCTGCAGGGCCTGTGCGGCGTCGCCAGCGCCGGACAGCTGGCGGAATGTGTGTCGAATGGGCTGCTCGACGATCTGGGCGATGGCTATGCCTTCCGCCATGAAATCGCACGCCGCGCCATCGAGATGATGCTGACGACAAGTTACAGGAGACTGTTCAACCAGCGCGCGCTGTCGGCGCTGCTTGAAAACGGCGGCGTCGCCACCGCACGCCTGGTCCATCACGCCGTGGAAGCGCACAATTTCGAGGCGGTGCGCGAATTCGCGCCGATCGCCGCGCGCGAGGCTTCGCGTGTCGGCGCCCATCGCGACGCCGCCGGCTACTATGAGGTCGCCTTGCGGCAGGCCGACACCTTGCCCGTGGAAGAACGCGCCGGACTTTACGAGCAGTATGCCTTCGAGTGTCACTTGATCGCCCGCATTGACGAGGCCATCAAGGCGCAGGAACAAGCCCGCGCGTTGCAAAAGGCGCTTGGCAACACGCTGAAGGAAGGCGACAGCCTCAGGTGGCTATCGCGCTTCGCCTATCTGTTGGGCGACCGCCCGGCAGCCGACCTGTTCGGCGCCCAGGCGGTCGCGTTGCTGGAGGCAGTTCCCGCCAGTGCCGAACTTGCCATGGCCTATTCGAACCTTTCGCAGCTGGCGATGCTGGCCGAGAGGCTCGACGAGACCCTGTCGCTGGGCGGCAGGGCGATCGAGCTTGCCGAGCAGCTGGACCGGCAGGATGTCGTTTGTCACGCGCTCAACAATGTCGGCGCCGCCGAGCAGTGGCTGGATCTGGCCAGCAGCCGGCTGCATCTCGCCCGCAGCCTTGAAATCGCGCTGGAGCAGAATTTTCAGGAGCACGCCGCGCGTGCCTTCACCAATTGCGCCTGTGGCGAGATCAACCAATTGGGCTACAGCCAGGCTCAATCCTTCCTTGATCGCGGCATCGACTATTGCGTCGAGAACGATCTGGCGACTTGGCGTGACTATATGCGTGGGGTTCGGGCACAGTTGTTGTTGCGTCAGGGATACTGGAACGAAGCCGCCGCCGAGGCTCTGGATGTCATAAGCAATGACCAGGCGACGGCGCTGGTCCGCTATCCCGCTTTGGTGGCCCTGGTGAAACTGCGTCTTCGGCGCGGAGATCCTTCGGCCGAGCCACTGCTGGCGGAAATGAATCGGTTCCTGGAAAGGGGAGCCGAATTGCAGCGGCTGTTGCCGTACGCCGCCATCGTCGCCGAGCAGGCATGGCTCGGCGAGGCGGAAATCGCCGAGGCGCTGCGGCTGATCGACCTTGCCGAGACCCTGTCGCCGACGCGGGCTATGTTTGCCGAACTGGCCAGCTGGCGCCAGATCCTCTCCGCCGGTAGCGACGCGGGGGATACGGCCGGCATGGCCGCGCCGTACCGAATGCTCCTGGCTGGCGACTGGCAAGGGGCGGCCGCGGTCTGGGCGGATCTCAACGCACCTTATGAACGTGCGCTCGCGCTCGCCCAGGGCGATGAGCCGGCGCAGCGTGCGGCACTCGAGATATTCGAGACCCTTGGAGCCAAGCCGGTTGCGAGCCATGTGCGCGAAATCATGCGGCGCAACGGCGTCATTCGCATCGCCCGGGGGCCGCGCCAGACCACGCGCGCCAACAGCGCCGGCCTGACCCAACGCCAGATGGAAGTGCTGCAACTGATCGAGCGCGGCTTCTCCAACAAGCGGATCGCAGAGCATCTGACC
>NZ_RZPF01000260.1:0-7820 GCF_004022735.1 Mesorhizobium sp. M7A.F.Ca.AU.001.01.1.1 | reverse complement strand
GGTGGGGCGTCCACGCCGCCATGGCGCTGCATCGTCGAAATGAGCAGATGGTCGAGGGCACAGAATTCGTCCAGGGTGATCGGTCCCTTGCCGCGCGGATGGCCGTGCCCCTGGGCGGTGACGAATTCCTCTTCGAACAGTTTCTGCCTGATCAGGCCACTCGAACGTCTTCCGCGGCTCCGATGAAGAGATCGATGTCGCCCTGCTCCAGGTGCTCGACGATCCTCGGCTTGTCGGGCACCGTAAAGGCGACCTTTGCGTTGGGAGCTTGGGATTTGAACCGCGGAATGAGGTCCGGAGCCAGGATCGCTGCCGGATTGTCCGTTGCGGCAATGCGATAGACACGTTTGCTTGTGGCGGGGTCGAACAGATGAGCAGTATTCACGAAATCGCTCAACCGAGCAGCCGGACGAGTTCGGGCTCAAGTGCCAGGGTCGTTCAGCAATTGACGCAGCCGCGTCAGGCGGGCCGACAAGGCCGATTGGGTAATGTTCAATCTCGACGCCGCATGGGTGACGTTCTGGTGCTTCAACAGCGCATCGAGTGTCAGCAGCAAGCCAACGTCGAAATCCGATAGCCGTTTTGTCAATGGGACCTCGAACCAGCAGGCGCTATTCAATCGGTAGCGCTCTCTAGCACGGTTCCGGAGATTGAAGGACAATGGCTTCGAAGTTTACTGCCGCCTATGGCGATTTTGCGACAGGTGCTGCTCCTCGCCACAACGCGGCCCGACCGTTCCAGATGGCACGACTGTTTCCAGCCAGAGGTCCTAACGACGATCGGCCCGCATCTCCGTCGACTTCGGCGCCGTGCCGGGTTCTTGAACGAGCGGTCCGAGCAGCACTTCTCCGAACAGTGGCTGGTAGCGGCGGCGCACGGCCGGGTCTTCCTTGAAGGACAGTGCGTACTGGCCGATCTGGTGGAAATAGGTGATGCGCGCCCGCACGATGCTCTCGTCTTCCGAATAGCCCATGGCGCGGAACGCCCGGATGAGCAGCGCGATGCGCAGATCGTCGATGTCCTTGACTTCCTGAGCGAGCTTTTTCGATGTCCGTGACCAATCGCGAACAGCCAAGTCAAGCAGCGGGCTGAAAGGGGCTTCATCCACCCAGACATGCACGATGTCGGTGAAGAACTGCAGGCCGTCTATGTCGTGGATCTCGCGCATCGCCCAGAACGGCGCGCAATTGCTGTTTCGCCATTCCTGCAAGAGGCCGCCGCGAAGGTCCGCCAGGCTGGCAAAATGGAAATAGAAGCTGCCCCGCGTGACCTTCAACTGCTGCGCCAGGCGGTCGATCTTGACCTCGCCGATGCCGCGCTTTTCCAGCACCTTGCGCGCCGCCGCAATCCAGGCCTCACGGCTGAGCGTCTGCCGCGCCGCTTTTGATCGCACCGCCGGTCGAGGCGGTCGTTTCGTTTTCGCCAGCACGCCTTTCCCGTTCATGAAATTCGAGACCTTCGTCGCCGCGCGCAACGCGCATGGCCGATTCGCCTATCGAACCGCCCCGTGACTGCTTCGCAATTCTCCGTGTCACCGTCTATCGCCGGATACGCATTTTCAGGGCAGTGCACTGATCCGCTCCAGCATCAGCGTGAAGAACGGCGCCGGATCGATCCGGCGCAGGACATTGCAGTTCTTGCGGCGGCCGGTGACGTGCCACCAGTCGACGACGGTCATGCCTATGGTTTCGGGCGAGACGATATCGACCGTCACGGCGCACTGGCGCTGCTCGTAGATCCCCGGGGCCAGAAGGTAACCGGTGACGCACGCATCGTGGATGGGACGCGCCGCCGTCGCGAATTTGTGGGTGCCGTATTGGCGATAGAAGTCGGCCATGTTGGCGGCCTCGATCGCCGCGCGACTGCCGGTGGCGCGCAGGGCGTCGAGCCATTCAGGCGTCATCAGGGCAGTGTAGGTGCAGTCGATGCCGGCCATCGTCACCGGGACGCCGCTGTCGAACACTTTGTGCGCGGCATGCGGATCGACAAAGATGTTGAACTCCGCGGCAGGCGTGGCATTGCCGCCTTGAAAAAAGCCCCCGCCCATCAGCACGACTTCGCGCAGCCGAGGGACGATTTTCGGTTCCATGGTCATGGCCATGGCCAGGTTGGTCATCGGCCCGAGCGTGCAGACGGTCAACGCGCCTTCCGGCGCATCCATGATCGTGCGCACCAGGTAATTGACTGCGTGCTCGCTCTGCAGCGGTGTGACGGGTTCGGGCAGATCGGCGCCGTCGAGGCCCGTTTCGCCGTGAACATACTCGGCCGTGATCAGCTTGCGCACCATCGGCGCCGGGCAGCCGGCATAGACCGGCACATCGGGTCGTCCGGCAAGTTCCACGACCTTGAGCGCATTCTTCGACGTTAGGGCAAGCGGCACGTTGCCGCCGACTGTCGTGATGCCGACTACCTCGAGTTCGGCTGGCGAGCCTAGCGCGAAAAGGATCGCGAACGCGTCATCCTGACCTGGGTCGGTGTCGATGATTATCTTGCGTGGTGCCATTGTGCCGCGTTTTTCCCGTTGCGCTCGAAAGCCTATTGCTGAGGCGATTTGGATGTGTAGAAATACAGTACTGTATCTTATGTTCAAGAGAAGGTGTTCGAATGGACGCACGCGGCGACTTTTCCGAAATTCCGATCATCGATGTGTCGGCGCTCTATGGCGATGACCAGGAAGCGATCGCCGCGACGGCGGCGACACTGCGCCGCCATCTCGAGACGATCGGCTTCCTCTATGTCGTCGGGCATCCGATCCCGCGTGCCGACGTCGAAGCGGTTCGCGAAGCCAGCAAGCGCTTCTTCGCTCTGCCCGAGGAGCAGAAACTGGCGCTGAAGATCGACAGGAATTTCCGCGGCTACCTGCCCTTTGCCGGCTCGACGATCGTGACGTCGTCGGTGGCGACAGTAAGCAAGCCGAACCAGAGCGAATCGATCTTCTTCATGCACGAGGTCGAGGCCGACGACCCCAGGACATTGGCCGACAAGCCGCTGCAGGGTCCCAACCAGTGGCCGGACGAGGCAACGCTTGCTGGCTTCAGGCCAACGATTGAACGCTATGTCGATGAGATGAGCACACTGGCCCGCAAAATGGTCGGCGCCATCGCTCTTTCGCTTGGACTTCCGACCGACAGTCTCGACCGTTATTTCGATCAGCCGACAACCTTCCTGCGGTTGCTGCACTACCCGACGCAGCCGCATGAGGAGGGGCTATTCGGTTCGGCCCCTCACACCGATTACGGCTTCATTACACTGCTGGCGCAGGACAATGTCGGCGGCCTGGAAGTCAAGAACAAGGCGGGCGAATGGGTTCCCGCGCCTCCGGTCCCGGACTCCTTCGTGATGAATGTCGGCGACATCCTGGCGCGCTGGTCGAACGACCAGTTCGTCTCGACGCCGCATCGCGTCATCAACCGGTCGGGGCGCGAGCGCTATTCCCAGCCCTTCTTCTTCGACCCGTCCATGGATGAAACGATCGAGGCGCTGCCGGTCTGCGTGCCGGCCGGTAGCCAGCCGAAATATGAGCCGGTGCTCTACGGCGACTATCTGATGGAGCGCATCGACAAGAACTACCATTACCGCAAGAAAAAGGCTGCGGAAGCAGCCGGTACATAGACGGATCAATGCTTGGCTGCGGCGATGAGGACGCGAGGCCCTGATTGGAGAGCAGACTGCAGGAAACGTTGTAATCAAAAAAGGGGAACGAAAATGAGAGCACATTTACAGATGGCAGGTTTGGCGCTGGCCGCACTTGCCATAGTCTGGAGCGGACCTTCAGGCGCCGCCAAGGTGACGAAATCGGCCGAGGTTCAGCAGACCGGCATGCTGACCGTCGCCAACACGCTGGACTATGCGCCTTTCGAGTATCTCGACGCCGACGGCAAACAGACCGGGATTATCATAGAACTGGCCGGTGAGGTGGCCAAGCTGGTCGGCGCCAAGCTGGACGTGGCGCGCACACCTTTCCCCTCGATGATACCGGGCCTGGCGGCCGGCCGTTTCAAGGTCGCTTGGGAGACTTTCTCCGCCACGCCGGAGCGGCTCAAGCAGGTCGATTTCGTCATGTTCCTGAAGGCCGGCCTGGCTGTTTCGACGTCGCCGGACAAGAAGGCGAGTTTCAGCGGCGACACCCCGCTCTGCGGCAAGCGGATCGGCGTTTCGGCAGGCAGCGCATCGGATTTCCTGGTCGACAAGCTGAGCACGGATTGCACCGGCAAGGGCCAGGCAGCCATCGAAAAATCGGTCTTCAACTCGTCGACGGATATCGTCCAGGCGGTGCTGTCCGACCGCGTCGACGCCCGCATGGACGATGCGACCGCCTCGAGCTATTTCGAGGTCACCAGCAAGGGCCAGCTCGTGGTGCTGCCGACCCTCTATGAAGTCGCGCCGCTCGGCATGGCGATCGCCAAGGACGACAAGGAGACCGCCGATATGATGGTGGGCGCACTCTCCGAGCTGTTCAAGAACGGCACCTACAAGGCTATTCTCGACAAATACGGCATGGGCGCCTACGCGATCAAGGAGCCCTATTTCGTCGGCAGCATGGAGGCGTTGCGCGCCGACTGACAAAGTTTTGTCCAGTCGGACGCACTTTGTTCTAAAACTTTGATCATGCTTTCCGAAATCATTTGGGGCTGATGCGATAGCGGTTGTCGGCGTCCGGTCTCGTGCCGGGCGCCGCTTCCGGATCAAGACCAGGAGAAGCAGCGATGGGCGCGGCCCACCCAAACGAGATACGCATCGAGCCGGGCGTCGCCGAGGCGGTTTCGCGCCTGACCGTCATGCCGCAGCGCCGCTACGGCATCTGGGTCGGCACGGCGCTGGCCCTGCTGGTGGCATTCCTGATCATCCGGGCCTTCGCCAGCAACCCTGCCTTTGCCTGGCCTACGGTGGTGAGTTACCTCCTGCATCCCTCTGTCATGCGCGGCCTTGGCAACACCTTGATGCTCACCGCGGTGATCATGATATTGGCGATCGTTGTCGGCACGGTCATCGCCATCATGCGCGTGTCGCCAAGCCCGGTGCTGCGTGCCTTCGCGGGTCTGTACGTCTGGTTTTTCCGTGGCGTACCGGCCCTGATACAGCTGATCTTCTGGTTCAACCTGTCGCTGCTGGTGCGCGAAGTCTCGTTGACCATCCCCTTTGTCGGCACGCTGTTTTCCGTGCGCACCAATGATTTCATGACTCCGTTCTTCTCTGCCGTCGTCGCCCTTTCCCTGTGCGAGGCGGGCTACATGGCCGAGATCATCCGGGCCGGCATCAAGTCGGTGCCGTCGGGCCAGGCTGAGGCGGCGAGCGCGCTTGGCATGCCGTACCGCATGATCCTGAAGCGCATCACGCTGCCGCAGGCGATGCGCTTCGTACTGCCGCCAACCGGCAATGAGGCCATTAACCTCCTGAAGATGACGTCGCTGGTGACATTCATCGCCGTCGACGACCTGTTCTATTCGGCGCAGAGCATCTATGCGCGCACCTTCGAGACGATCCCGCTTCTGATCGTGGTCGCCTTCTGGTATCTCGCGGTAGTCAGCATCATGTCGGTGGGACAGCATTTCCTCGAGCGACATTTCGGTCGCAGCGATACGCGCCGCGATGCCGTGACGATGCGCTTCCTGCGCAACATCATCAGCCTGCGTGGCATTTCCCGATGAGCGACGTGAAGGACGAAAATCGCGCCCGCTTCGGCGTCCCAGCCGACTCCATGGTTTTCGCGCGCGGCGTGCGCAAATCCTATGGTCCGCTCGAGGTTCTCAAGGGTGTCGATCTCGACGTACCCGTCGGATCGGTCGCCTGCATCATCGGCCCTTCGGGTTCCGGCAAGAGCACATTCCTGCGCTGCATCAACCATCTCGAGAAGCTCAGCGCCGGCATCCTGCTCGTCGACAGTCAGTTCGTCGGCTACGACCTTAGGGACGACAAGCTCTACGAGGTCAAGGACGACCTGCTTTGCCGGCGGCGCGCCGAGACCGGCATGCTGTTTCAGTCGTTCAACCTGTTCTCCCACATGACCGTGATGGAGAATTTGATTGAGGCGCCGACGCAGGTTCGGCGCATCCCCCCGGACGAGGCAAAGGCCGAAGCGGAGATTCTGCTTCGGCGCGTCGGTCTCCTGGACAAGGTCGACCGGTATCCGAGGGAACTGTCCGGCGGCCAGCAGCAGCGTGTCGCCATCGCGCGCGCGATGGCGATGAAGCCGAAAGTCCTGCTCTTCGATGAGCCGACATCGGCGCTCGACCCCGAACTCGTTGGCGAGGTGCTGCAGGTCATGCGCGATCTGGCCGAAAGCGGCATGACGATGGTCGTGGTCACCCACGAGGTAGGCTTCGCCCGCGAGATCGGCGATCAGCTGGTTTTCATGGATGGCGGTGTGATCATCGAACGCGGCGCTCCGCGCGAGATGATTGCCAATCCGGTATCGCCCCGAACCCGCGAGTTCCTGTCGCGGGTGCTTTGACGGCAAGAGAATCCACCCAAGAGAAGATCCACAAAAAAAGCGCGGGCCATGGCCCGCGCCTTCGCATATTCAGCCTTCCAAAGAGCTCAGTCCTTCTCGAAGATGCGCGCCTTGGCGACGACGCCGGCAATGGCGCCGCCGATCAACGGTGCCACGATGAACAGCCAGAGCTGGCCGATCGCCGCAGTTCCCGAAAACAGCGCCGGACCGATCGAGCGGGCCGGGTTGAGCGACGTGCCGGTCACCGGGATGATGGCGAAGTGCAGCCCTGCCAGCGTCAGGCCGATGACCAGTCCGGCGAACGCCGTCGAGTGCTTTTCGGCCGTGACGCCAAGGATCACGGTGACGAAGGTGAAGGTGCCGATCACTTCCCACAGGAAGGCCGAACTGACACCCCATTTCGTCACATCCCAGCCATTGGCGCCGAAGCCGGTGGTGTGTCCGCCAACCTGGCCGGAGACGATGATCCACAACGCCAGTGAAGCAAGGACGCCGCCGATGACCTGCGCGATCCAGTAGGGGATGACGTCCTTGGCCGGCAGGCGGCCGGCAAGGAAGACGCCGAGCGTCACCGCCGGGTTGAGATGCGCGCCCGAAATGGGGCCGATCGCATAGGCCGCGGCGATGAGGCCGATGCCGAACGCCAGACCGATCCCTTCCTGGCCAAGCGGCAGCGCGCCGCCGAAGCCGCCCGTCACCACAGAAGCCGTACCGATGAACACCAATAGAAATGTGCCTAGAACTTCCGCCAGATAAGTCTTCATTGCCCTCTCCTCGTGTCGATCCGCCGGTTCACCTTTTCGCGCCGCGAATCACAATCGGAAGAGTATTCGCAACCAGAAAAGTTGGAAAGCAGAGCGGTTGTGCCGGCCGACCTGCTTGTGCGCGCCGGTTGCGCGCTCTAGAGCAGGGCCGGAATAATTTTCTGCGTGACGGAACAAGACAATGCGACTGGGCGGAAGGCTGGCTGCGGCCATCGAAGTGCTGGAAGACATCGGCCGGCGCCACCGGCCGGTGGCGGACGCGCTGAAGGATTGGGGCCTGTCGCATCGCTTCGCCGGCGGCGGCGACCGTGCGGCCATCGGCAACATCGTCTATGACGCCTTGCGCCACAAGCGTTCCGCGGGCTGGCTGCTGGGGCAGGACACGCCGCGCGCCATTGGCTTCGGCGCCCTGCTGCTCGAATGGGGGCAGACGGCCCAGTCGCTCAACGAGGCGCTGGATGGTGACAAGTTCGCACCGCCGCTGCTGACCGCCGCCGAGCTTCAGGCCATCGCCGACGGTCGGCTCGCCGATGCGCCGGACGCGGTGCGGGCGGATGTTCCCGACTGGTGCGCGCCGCTTTTCGAGCGAGCCTTCGGCCCGAGCT
>NZ_RZPF01000259.1:0-7840 GCF_004022735.1 Mesorhizobium sp. M7A.F.Ca.AU.001.01.1.1 | reverse complement strand
CCAGAACGAACTCACGCCCATCATCACCAACCCGTCCGAAAGAATGCCGATGACGAAGGCGCCGACGATGGTGCCGCCGATCGTGCCGCGGCCGCCCGACATCGAGGTGCCGCCGAGCACTGCCGCCGCAATGGCGTTGAGCTCGAAGCTTTCGCCCGTCGCCGGATGCGAGGCCATCAGCTCGGACGAGATGATCAGGCCGACGATCGCCGCGCAGAAACCGGAGAACATATAGACGAACATCTTGACCATGTTGACCCGGACGCCCGAAATCCGCGACGCCCGTTCATTGCCGCCGACGGCGAAGATATGGCGACCGAGTGGCGTGTACTTGGCGAGATAGGCGGCTCCCAGTGCAACGACGATGAGGATCCAGATCGCCACCGGCAGGCCAAGCAGCCGACCGGCCCCGAGGAAGCCGAAGCCGGTGGTGCCAAGCTCCGGCTTGCCGACGAGGTTGGGAAAGGTGCGGCCATCCGACGACAGCAGCGCCAGGCCGCGCGCGACATAGAGCACGCCGAGCGTGGCGATGAACGGCGCGACGTTTAGCCTGGTGATCAGCAAGCCGTTGACGGCGCCGATCAATATGCCGACGGCAAGCGTGATCAGCGCGATCTCAAAGACGTTGAAATAGATGGTGTAGCCGATCTGCAGGTCGATGCCGTTGAGCACGAGATACCCGGCCACCATACCGCACAGGCCGACGATCGAACCGACCGAAAGGTCGATGCCGCCGGTGATAATGACGAAGGTCATGCCCATCGCCAGGAACGCATTCAGCGCCACGTGCTTCGACATCAGGATCAGATTGGCGGTCGACAGGAAATTAGGCGCCGCGATCGAAAAGAAGATCAAGACGGCGATGAGCGCGATGAAGGTTCTCGCCTTCATCAGCGTCAGCAGCAGCGAGCCGCTCGAGACGGAGGGGACAGCCGCCTTGGCCGGGATGTCAGTCATGGGCGGTTTTCTCCGTGTGCGGGGTCGGCCCGTGGCCAAGTGCCGAGGCGGAGACAAGGGCTGCCTCCGTCGCCTCGGAGCGATCGAACATGCCCGTCAGTTTTCCGTTGCTCATCACCGCAATGCGGTCTGACAGCGCCATCACCTCATCGAGATCCGAGGTGGCGAAGAGAATGCCCAATCCATCGCGCGACAGTTTGCGCATGGTGCGGAAGACGTCGGCCTTGGCGCCGACATCGATGCCTCGGCTGGGCTCGTCCATCAGCAGCACCTTGGGCCCGGTGAGCAGCGCCTTGCCGATCACCACCTTCTGCTGGTTGCCGCCCGACAGCGACGACACCTCTTGCGCCGGGTCGGCGACCCTGATCGCCAACTCCCGCACCACCTGCGTCACCGCCTGCCTTTCGTCAGCGCCACGGATGTGGAACAGGCGGGCAAAGCGCGACAGGCTGGCCAGCGTCAAATTGCTGGCGACCGAAAGGATCGAGACAAGCCCTTCGCGCTGGCGATCCTCGGGGATCAGCGCCAGCCCGCGCCGGATGCGCCGCGTCGTATCGCGCTCCTTGACCTTTCTACCGCCAATGAAGATGTCGCCGGTCGAATGGCCGTGGCGGCCCATGATGCAGTCGAACAGTTCGCTGCGCCCGGCGCCCATCAAGCCGTATATGCCGAGGATCTCGCCGGCACGCAGCGACAACGACACATGGTCGACGGCAAGTCCGCCGGTGGCACGAGGCAGGCAGATCTCCCGGCACGAAAAATCTCTTCGCCCGGAAGATGGCCGTCGGCCTTGGCGAAGTCCTTGGCGTCGGAGCCGATCATCTGGCGAACGATCCACTGCGTGTCGACGTTCTTCATCTCTTCCTGGCCGGTGATGCGGCCGTCACGCAGCACGGTGATGTAGTCGCCGATGCGGATCAGCTCTTCGAGCCGGTGCGAAATGTAGACGATCGCCACGCCGCGCGCCTTGAGGTCGGCGATCACCTTGAACAGGATCTCGACTTCCGCAGCACTCAGCGCCGAGGTCGGCTCGTCCATGATCAGGATGCGTGCATCGAGCGAAACCGCCTTGGCGATCTCGACCAGCTGCTGCTGGCCGATGCGCAGATCCTCGACCAGCATGTCGGGCCGGATGCCGGCCTGTAGGCGTTCCAGAAATTCCGCAGCGCGGTTTTCCTGTTGCGCGTGGTCGATTTTGCCGAAGCGGTTGGTGATTTCTCGGGTGGCGAAAATATTCTCGGCGACGCTCATATTGCCGAACAGGTTCAGCTCCTGGAACACCATGCCGATGCCACGGTTCACCGCGTCACCGGATGACGAGAAGGAAACCTCTTCGCCTTCCAGCAGGATGCGGCCGGCGGTCGGCCGTTCGACACCGGCGATGATCTTCATCAGCGTCGACTTGCCGGCGCCGTTCTCGCCGACCAGCACGTTGACCGCGCCCTTGCGCACCTCGAAATTGGCGCGCTTGACCGCAACGGTGCCGGAATAGACCTTGGAGACGTCCTCGAGCTTCAGAATGATTTCGCGCTCCGCGATCGCGCTCATGGCTTCGGCCCGATCTCTGCCTCCGCCGGCGTCACCAGCGGCAGGTCCTGGCCGCTCCCCAGCGTATAGGCGCCGAGCACCTTGGCACTGCGGCCTTCCAGCGCCTCGCGCGGCAGCTTGGAAAGCACCGTCTTGTCGGCATAAGCGTTGAAAGCCTTGCCGAACTGGGCGAAGTCGATCTGGTTGGTGAAGTCGTTGAACTGGATGAAGTCCAGGCTGTCGCGCAGCGCGGTACCGCGCACCGCCGGTCCGATCTGCACCCGTGCATCGGCTTTGCCGTCGCCGTCGACATCGACGTCGACCGTTGCCGCACGCGACTGTGTGTTGGCCGCGATAATCTTGCCTTCCAGCCGAACCGCGAAAGTCCAAGGCGAATTCGCCTGCTTGTTCGGATTGCCGTATTTGGCGCCGGCAGCCGCTGGGTCGGTTGTCGCCAGTGTGTGAACCTGCGCAAACGGTCCGGCTTTCTGCTGGAGATAGGGCACGACCTTTGCCGCCCATATCTCTTCGACCATCTTGTCTGGATTGAAGGTGGCAGCGTTGTTGCCGTCGTCCGATTTCGTCGGCAGGATCTTGCAGGCGGTCAGGCTGATGCCGACCATCACGGTAAGGATCGGCCAGTTCGGCTTGGTGTTCAGCATGGCGGCCTGTCGTTCAGCATCGTGGGCGGCCCACGGAAAATGGCGGCGAGGGGCGATCCTGGGTTCGCCCCTCGCTATTCAAATCACGCTGGCTCAGTTCGTCAGCGCGAAGGTCTCCAGCTTGGCGGCATTGTCGCCATTGACCAGAACGCAGTCCATCAATTGCTTTTCCTTGGCCGGCGACTTCTTGTTCTTGATGAAGTCGTTGGCCTGCTCGACCGCCATCTGCGCCTGCGCGAAGGCGGGCTGCAGCACCGTTGCCTTGATGCCGCCCGAGGTGATGGAGTCGCGAACATCGTTCGATCCGTCGAAGCCGACGACGATGACATCCTTGCGGTTCGCCGCGGCAAGTGCCGCATAGGCGCCCATCGCCATCGTATCGTTGCCGGAGATCACGCCCTTGATGTCGGGGTTGGCCTGCAGGATCGATTCCATCTTGGAATAGGCTTCCGTCTGGCTCCAGTTGGCCGACTGCTGGGCGACCATCTTCAGGTCCGGATAGTCGTCGATGACGTCGTGATAACCCTTGGAACGAATGCCGGCATTGGTGTCGGATTCCTTGCCGACCAGCTCGACGAAATTGCCCTTCTCGCCCATCAGCTTGACGAATTCCTGCGCGCCGAGCTGGGCGCCCTGGTAGTTATTGGAGACGATCTGCGCGACGGCGACGCCGGTGGCGTTGATCTCGCGGTCGATCAGGAAGGACGGAATGCCTGCGTCCTTGGCCTTCTGTACCGCGGCGACGGTGGCGTCGGCGCCGGCATTGTCGAGGATGATCGCCTTGGCGCCGCGGCCGATCGCGGTGTCGATCAGCTCGGACTGCTTGTTGGCGTCGTCGTCATGGACCAGCACCAGCGCCTCGTAGCCGAGTTCCTTGGCCTTGGCTTCGGCGCCGACGGCTTCCGCCTTGAAGAACGGATTGTCGTGCGAGGGCGTGATGATGGCAATGAGATCCGCCGCATAGGCGGGCACGGCCGTGCCAAGCGCCAGCATGCCGGCGAAAGCCGCAAGCGTCATTCTGCGTGTAAGTTTCATGAAGTCCTCCCGTTTGAAAAATTGCCTTGGTTACCGAAAGCATCTGTCGGCATCCGAATTCGTCAGGCGGCGCGGGCGGCGGATCGCTTCGGGGCTAAAGAGCCGTTTGCCGGCTTCCCTCCACGGATCGTTGCTCCCCAGCCATCCTCCACTCGCCCACCGTACTCCTGCCAAAACCCTGTCGATCCGAGCCATGAACAGCTAAGCCAACTGGTATGATGAGTCAACCACGAATTCAGGTGATATGTACCTGATGAGCTACGATGCCGAGCGTCGGCAACGGTACGGCGACGTCGCGGCGGCAGCGCCTCTCCTCTTCAGGTGATACGCTGAATGCTGGCGGCGATCTCTTCCGGCTCGAACACGCGCTTCCAGTCGTCCCGCATCAGCACCGGCTTGCCGAACTCGATCGCCTTGTTGCAGGCATCCGAGAAAACGCCCTTGGTCTCGCCGAAAATGACGGCGCCCAGCACGTTCATATGGCCGAGCAGGAAGTCGAGCGCCGCCTGCTGGTCGACGCCGCGTGCCACGACCTCGTCGACGGCTTCCTTCATGACCACCAGCAGCGAGGCGCACACCGTCTCCGAAAGCCCGGGTTCCAGCAGCGCCATCTGTTCGACGCTGACGCGGTGCGAACGCATGACCGGCGCCCAGATGATCTTCGCGATCGCCTCGCCCTTGGCGTAATCCTCTTCCGGCCCCTGCATCAAGGCGCTGACCATATGCTGCTTGGCCTTGACGCCGCCGAAATAGTCCTTCTTTGCCGCCATATCTGTTTCGTCGTTGAAGATCGGCGGATGGCAGGGGTGGGTGACGAAATAGGTGAGGTCCGGTCGATTCGGCAGGTGGCCGGCGAAGGGTGCCGCCGCGTCGAGCACCACCACCATGGTGCCCGGCGCCAGCTTGCTCTCGATGCTGGTCGCCACCTTGCCGATATGCGTGTCGGGAACGGCCAGGATCACCACATCGGCGCCCTTGAGCGCTTCGTCGGCGCTGACAGTATCGAAACCCAGCCCGGTCTTCAGCCGTTCGCGGCCGGCATCGCTGACCTCGACATGGCGTATTGTGTAGGGCGACCCGCGAAAATTGGTCGACAGGCGGTAGCCCATTTTCCCACCGGCACCGAACAGCGCAATCGTTGTCATTTGGTCACTACTCCTGATCTCAGCGGACGGTATCGCCCGTCGTCAACTGATCAACTGGTATAATCACGCTACCACATTTTGGCAATCCGATAATGACAATGAGGATGCGGGTCATGTGCTTCGCCGCGTCATCGGCTGCCGCCCTCGCAAGCTCAAGCACGAGAACCATGGATGACGCGCTCGGGATATGATCTCTAGATCACCAGAAGAAGCCCGCGCTTGCCCGCTGAGTGCGCATGAGCGCTGCTCTGCCATCCCCAGAAATAGGAGGCATGTGATAGGGGTCGGAGGTCGGGCCGGGCGCTACTTCAAAAGATCGACCAGCATGTCGAAAGCCGCATCGATATCGCCGCGAACCGCCGCCTGAACTGCCTGCTCGTCCCGGTCGCGCAGGGCCGCAAACATCTGTTGATGGTATGTGTTCGCGGTCGAGTAGGATCCATGCAGCATATTGAAATAGGGGCTGATCTGCAGCCATAGATCCTTGATGATCTTGAGCAGGGTTTCGGATCCCGCTGCTCGGTAGATTGCGAAGTGGAAGGTATAATTCGCCCTGAGATAGGCCTTTACGTCGTCCGCGCCATTCGCGCGTTCCAGTGAGTCCAGATCGCGCGCGAAAATCGCAAGATCCGCATCACTGCGGTTCTGTGAGGCCCAGCCGGCGGCGATGGCCTCTATCTCAAAACGTACATTTCGCAAATCGGTGAGCCGCTCGCGGCTGAGCGCCGGAATACCAATGGAGCGCCCGGATACTACCGTCAGCGCGTTGGCTGCCGTCAGGCGCCGCAGCGCTTCCCTGACCGGCATCGGACTGACGCCAAAGGCGTCGGCGAGGCTCTGAACCGTGACCATCTCGCCCGGCACGATGCTGCCGTCGAGAATCAGTTCGGTGACCTGGTTGTAGACCCGGTCCTGCAGAGTTTCCTTGGACAGTGGAATGATCTCGACACCAGGCTTCCTGAACGCCGATCCAGCCATCTCCGGTCAACCTTCCCGCCCATGGGCGACACTATTGCTTGTGCCGGAATGCAAGGTTCGTGGTGCCACGTCAAGCGGCCGACATAGCCCGTTTTGATATAAACGATTTCATCATTGATATTTGATCAAATCATGATACGGTCGCTGGCATCGAATGACAAGGGTTTACGTTTTGTGCCCTTGGGAGGCATTTGGTCGTTCTGTTTGGGAGGAGTTCCACATGGGTATCGGATCGAAAGTCCGGCGGCTCGCGCTGCTGGCCGGCATGGCTGCGTGCGCCTTCGGCCTGTCCGCCGCGCAGGCCGCCGAGAAGCACAAGATCTTTCTCAGCATGAGCTACATCGGCAATGATTGGCAGGCGGAGGCGGCCAATATGGTCAAGGCCATGGCCGCTCATAAGAGCCTGGCCGACAAGGTCGACCTGCAGGTCCAGGTCGCTGGCCCCAACGCGCAACGCCAGATTCAGCAGATCAACGCAATGGTGCAAAGCGGCGCCGAAGCCATTGTCGTGTATCCGATCTCGCCGACCGCGCTCAACCAGGTCGTCAAGAATGCCTGCGACAAGGGCGTGAAGGTCTTTGCGTACGACGCCGAGATCACCGAGCCTTGTGCCTACAACGTCCACATAGACCAGCTGGAAGCGGGCAGGGTGACCGCCGAATGGCTGGTCAAGAAGCTCAATGGCAAGGGCAACATCATCGCCATCACGGGCGTCCCGGGAACATCCGTTGACGATCAGCGGACAAAGGCCGCCAAGGAAGTCTTCGCCAAGTATCCTGATATCAAGATCGTCGGCGAGGCTGTCGGCATGTGGAGCCAGGCGGTCGCCCGCACCGAACTTTCGAAAATCCTGGCCACCCGCAATTGGGACGACATCAACGGACTGTGGATGCAGGTCGGCTGCTTCACCGCCAACTCGATGCAGCTCGAGGCTGGCAAGAAGACCAGCGAACTCCTGCCTTGCGCCGGCGAAGGTTCCAATGGCGGCCGCATCCAGATGCTGCCGGAGGGCACCGAAGTCGAAGGTGCCGCTCCTCCTTATGCACCGGCGGGCGCACAACGCATTTCCTATGCCTCGCCGCCTTATTCGGGTGCGCTGGCGCTGAAGCTTGCCGTCGAGGCGATCGAAGGCAAGGACGTGCCGAAGACCACCATCCTGCCGCTGCCGGTCGTTACCAATGAGACGATCAAGCTGTGCGACGAAGGCACATGGGCGGAGATGAAGGCCGGCTGCAACGCCTTCAAGCCGTCGCTGGTCTCCAATCCGGGCTGGTTTGCCTCGATCTTCTCGGACCAGACACCCGAGGTCGGCCTTAATGCTGCCCTCGTCGGACAACCGGAGAACTAAGCCTCCCAAGGCCCGTGTGACGATGCACGGACAACTGTCCGTGCGTCGTCAATCCATGCCAAGCCGGCGATCGAGGACAATGACAGAACACTCCGAGCTCCCCGCCGTCGAGATCGACGGCATCAGCAAGGCGTTCGGCCCGACCGTCGCGCTGGACGGCGTGTCGTTTGCGATCGCGCCCGGCAGCG
>NZ_RZPF01000258.1:0-7853 GCF_004022735.1 Mesorhizobium sp. M7A.F.Ca.AU.001.01.1.1 | reverse complement strand
GGAAACACCCTCGTACAGCCGCGCTTCGGTGTCATGCGGTTCGAAATCGAATGTGACCGCGAGTCGGTTGGTATAGTTTACATGTCCTGCCGCCTGCACGTCGCGGCGCAAGTGCCGCTTGTAGAGCGGAGCCAATCGTCGCCGTAGGCTCTGCAAGGCGATCCGGTCGGCCGCTCGGCCGTACATCGTCCGGAACGCATGCTCGTCGCCAAAGAAATTGTCGTCGATGACGGAAACTAGCCCGAATAGTTCCATCAAGGAGTTTTGCAACGGCGTGGCCGTCAACAAGACCTTCAGCCGCGACGCAAGAGCATCCCGCAGCTTCTTCGCCTGCGCCGAACCACCTTTCTTGTAAACGTTGCGGAGCCTGTGAGCCTCATCGATGATAACCACATCCCAACCGACCCGGTGAACGTCATCTGATTTGCTAGCGGCGTACTGATACGACGTGATTACGATCGCAGCGGGATTTTCAAAAGGATGGTGGTGTCCAGCTTTGACCGTTTCCTTGTAGGTCTTCGAGTCCAGGATGACGCTCGGGAGCGAGAACTTTTCCTGAAGCTCCTGCTGCCACTGGGTGCGCAGCGATGCGGGGACGATGAGTAGGATGCTGCGGCGGCGCTCGGCCCATTTCTGCGCGATGACCAAACAGGCTTCGATCGTTTTGCCAAGCCCGACCTCATCGGCAAGGATCACCCCTTTTGACAGCGGAGAATGCAGCGCGAAGCGTGCGGCTTCGACCTGATGCGGCTTCATGTCGACGCGAGCGGTGGAAAGAGACTTGGCGAAGGCTTCGTCGGATCGGCCCTCCAGCATGATACGGTTGGCGAAATATTTGCTGTGATAGTGTGTATAGTTGGTCATTGGGTGCCCACCCGAGAATCGCGGGCCATATGAACAGGATGGATTGATTCAGACAAGCGCCGGGTTGATCACTGGAGTCGGTTCACTCCGAATGCCACAGAATGATTGCAGCGGCGCTAGCAAGGGCAAAAAAGTCGCCTAAGTCCTCGGCAGCGATCAGCCATTCTTTGCAGACATCGAAAGCGGCGAGCGCCGCGTCAATCTCGTTGAACTCATGGATACCGCCAAGATCTTTGCGCTGGTGCGCGATCTCCAAGACAGCCGGATTGACGCTGACAGCGAGCGAGCAACGTGCATGAGATGAATTTCTTAGACCCTTGTGAATCTTAGTAGGCACAAACTATTTGCATACCAACCCCACGCTTCGCGATAGGGTCGTGGCCGGCCGTGTTAGCTGCGCTGGACACCGGCAATATTGTTCGGAGGGAAAGGCGCTCTTCGGAAAACGTCGACGATATGAGCCCCCTGCTGGGCACGTAGCATCGCGGCCAAGTCAAATGGCTGCGTGGCGAGGGCACAAAACCACTCCTCTCCAGTTACGGCGTATCTATCTACGATCCGGTTCCAAGGATCAGGTTGCCGGAACCGGCGATGCAAGGCCGTGTGAATTGGCCGGCTAATCGGATATGGCGACCATGGAGAATAGTAGTTCTCGCAGTGGGTTTGAAGGCTCTCTGTGGAGCCCGAGATCGAGCAACGCTGGGGCTTTTGCAGCAAGCCCTTGTCGGTGAAGTGGTGTATCAATTGCCAGCCGCGAACTCGCTCCTCATGAGTGAAGCCATTGTAGGCAGGCATCTGGGGCCACCTCCAATCCGGAAGGCCAACGGGCTCAAACAGGCCCATAGAGTTTGCAACTGGATTCAAAATCTAACCCTGAGAGAGACCGAACTTTGCTAACCATATTGCTATACAAATTGCGATACAGAAACCCGTTAAATTACTGATTTTATCTAATATTATATTTGACATGGCTCCGGCCCGGGGAGCCACTTAATCCAGAAAAGTCTTGAAACCCAAGGACTACAAGGGTTTCCGCTTCCCCAGAGATACACCGCGCGATACACTGCGGGGTACACTGAGCTATGAAGATTGACGTGAAGCACATACAGAAACGAGGCGTCGCCGGCTGGCGTTATCGGCGGAAAATTCCGAAGAAGCTCCAGGCCGCTGCGGGCAAGTTGGAAATCCTGGTCCCGCTCGGGGCGACCGAACATCAAGCACTGAAGGCCTACCCCAAGGTGCATGCCCAGGCAGAGCAGCAGTTGCGCCTTTGGTCGCGGCCGCACGATGCGCAAACCCTAGGCAGCTTGGTTGGCACCCCCACCTTGACCGACTTTGAGCACCATAGGCTGAACCGCACACGCCTTCGCGCGCTCAGTCTCGACCCCGAATGGACCGGTCCAGAGGACGAGGATGACCCCGAGGCGCTAGCTCGGGAGCTGATCGCGGAGCAGATTGCTGAGAAATATCCAGTGGACGACCGAGGCAATCCCGTTGGCATAGAGTCGGCGGACCGCGCCCTGATCCACGCCCTTGTCCTTGGTCAAAATCAACAGCGCCATGCCCCGACCTTGGAAGATGCCAGGAGGCTGTACCTCAAAGAGAAGGTTGGCACCGACGAAACAAAGAAGATGGAGCTTGAGCGAGTGTTCAAGCTCGTCAGCGCGGCGCTTGGCAAGGACAGGACACTAAGCAACCTCAAGCGGGAAGACGCCAAAGAGGTCAGGGACCACATGCTCGATGGCCGCAAAGCGTCGTCCGTGGACCGCTACTTGAATGTGGTCCGTGCGATGATCAACCACGCCATCAGAGAATTTGACCTCACCGGGGTCACCAATCCCTTCATGAACTTGGAGGCCGCGCCCAAGGACAAGGCAGAGCCTGATAAAGACAAACGCCGGCCCTTCACCCTTGATGAGGCTGCCGCCATCTCGGGCCGCCTTGTGTCACACGCCAAGACCGACCTCCAGCACATCTGGCGCATTCTTAAAGGGACTGGATGTCGCCTCGCCGAGGTCTCGGGTCTGCGGGTCGCAGACGTGCATCTCGAACATGCCATCCCGCACATCACGGTCGAGTGGCATGACGACCGCCGCATTAAGAATGCAGTGTCGCGCCGTAACGTGCCCTTGATCGGGGACGCATTGGACGCTGCAACAGAAGCCAAAGCTGCGGCGGGCAACGCGGCGATGCTGTTCCCAACCTACGGCAGGCCCAAGGGTGCGTCCTCAGCGTCTGCTGCTTTGGGAAAGCACGTTCGGGCTTGTGTAACGGACCCGAAGGCTACCACCCACTCGCTTCGCCACCTCATGAAGGATCGCCTACGCTTGGCCGGCGTCACGAAGTCGGACCAAGACATTGTTCTGGGCCATTCCTCAGGCAGCGTTGGGGAGGACTACGGTGGCGACGAGGCAAGACTTGAGATGGCCAGACGGGCGCTTGAGAAGGCTAACTCGCTCTGATCCAGTCCGGTTCTGCCTGGGGCCGCTCACTCGTTGCGCCACCGAATGGAGGACTTGCTGGTGATCGCTTGGGTCCCCGAGAAGCTCAAGCGGTCGATCATGGGCCACTCAGGGGGCGGCGCTGGGGACAACTACGGTGGCGAAGAGGGGCGGCTTAGGGTTGCAACTGAGGCGACGGAGAAGGCCTTCGCTGCGGTTGGCTAAGATAGTCGTCGCTTCCCCTCGCGGACGTTGTACTGCGCTAGCGCATAACTTTGCTGGTCTCAGCGATGATCTTGGGGATCTGCCCAATCGCAATCGTGTAGCTGAACCGCGCCACACCTTTTGCCTGCTTGTGCCTTGGCAGGCTGCGGACGACCCAGTCGTAAGTGCCCGACACCATGCATCGCTCATTGGCACAGGTGACTATGACGCTCTCGTCGTGGAGATTGTATCCCCGTTCCGGCCATCGTTGGAAATAGCTTCTCTTGTCGGCGATGATCGAGCTTAGGTCCGTTGGCTTTCCGTAATAATCGACGATGCCAGCATACGAATTTTGAACCTGAGCGATCGCCAAATCTGCGTTGTCGCCATGGTGCTCGATGAGCCCCTTGATAAATGCTACCGCCGCGCTCTCTAGCTGCCGCTCGTCTGCGCTGGCTTCAGCCGGGGCCGGAGTGGGCATTGGCGACACACGCGACGTGTCAACGGACGGCGGCGTGGTGGAAATGTTGGTTACGCGCAGTTCAGCCATCTCACTGGCGGAGAGATATCGCATATCAGACCTGTCGTAACTCAATGCTACGGCCATCAACTTGGGGTCCACGCCCATCTCGGACATGTAGGACATGATATCGGCAGTTACGGCTTGAACGTTCGCCACAGCCTCGTCGGTAGACATCCCGCTCTCTGGGGCGAAGGATGAGCGGTGAACACCAATAGAGCCCGGATCGGCAACACGGCGAACGCCACCCATGAAAGCCAAGGAGCAAGCCGACGCGCACTGCAACTGCCGGACTTGAAGCGTGTCAAGGCCGGCTGCCCGGATCATACGTCCAAGTTGCATTGCACTTCCGATACTACCCCCCTGCGAGTCGAATACGACCACTCTAGCCCCACTGCTTGTGACAGCGCGGCTAAACTCATTCAGAGGTTCGTTGACCCCAAATTCACCGGAGACGATGAGAAACGGAAGTTCGCCCGACGACGATACCGGCTTGTATTCCAGAGCCTTGGCCGACCATGTTGCGGCCGCGATAATTGACGCAACAGCTAAAACTCTCAAAACTGAACGCATAACTGGCTACCCTACCCTGCCCGTCACAAGTAAGATCCAGTTGAAGCGCCATTTCAAGCGCCAACTGTGAAAGGTTCGATTTATGGTCAAAGAACTGATTGACGCCTCAATGATCTGGCACGGGTATTAGAAACTATGTGCAACCTCTACAATATCGCCACGTCGCAAGAGGCCATCCGAGCCGGCTTTGCGGGACATGTTGGGGAACTTTGAGCCGTCCATAGACTTCGATCCCGGCGGTTCGACCCGGTGGTTCGCTATCCCATACCCCTCCGCTCCTGCCTTAGGCCGCCCTCAGGAACGGGACGGTAATGGCAGCGGCGAGGCGCGGCCTGAGGTGAAGCGGAGAATATCGTCGGCTTTCGTAAAGGTACGCGGACCGTCGCCTTGTATGCAAGGAGCTGGAGGACTAACGTTCCAATCCTTGAAAATCATCAACGTGGACGCGACATTTGGATGCTTACCTAGCGATCGCTGAGTCTATCCTTCGGATCGAACGGAGACCCTTGAGTCCCCGCGCGATGTTGGCTGCTGCCTATCGCCTCGGCTACGTGCCAACCCACTTGCACGGACGGACGCAGCATAAGACGCTCGGAGCTAGGTTGAGCGAAGACATCATCTCTCATCGCGACAACAGCCTTTTCTTTAGGACAAAGCCAGGGCGCTTTTTCCTTAGGGAGTTCCTCACTGACGACACCATTCCCGAGGACCACAGGCAACCGATCGCTACTCGACGCCGCATGCGCGAACTATTGCGCGGGCCTGCTCTCGCAGTTGACGTTAGCGACCTTGCCCTGATCGCGGAAGTCGGCAGACCAATTGAACCGGAAATAGTATTCGGCCTGCTACGCTCGAACCGCTACCGTTACGACAATCCAAAGGCAAAGCGACCCAGCAGCGTCTTTCTTTGGTCTTTTGTGTCGGTGCGCCGCGACCGCGAGGTCCTGAGCTACAGGCTCGGCCGCTACCGCGATGACCGTGATGCATTCATGGCGAGACGTTCAGTTGGATTTTCGACTCTCGTTCATCTTGAGCAACGGACATTGTTCAATGACGACTTCGGAATTGTGGACTCGGGTGTCCAAGCAGCAAAAGTTGACCTCGATGTTCCCGAGATTAGAACGCCGGCCAGTGTCAACCGGCTTGCTGCTCACCTAAGGTATTTTATGTGGGTTTCGCATGGTGAGGGGCAGAATGAACTGCTCGCGATTATTTCGTTCGAATGCCCACACTGGTTTCATCCTGAACGGCGGCGACTGGCGTTGAACGACCTGACTTGGCTCGACTTGCGCACTCCTGTGAATAACGTCGATGATTTCGACCCATGGTCACGATACGTGTTACTGACAACGGATCGAAACCTGTCAGCCGGCTGAAAACTTGGCATCATCGTCGCTCATCTTATCGGGGCCAAGCGTTGCGTATGTGAAGTCGCAGCTGGAAACGTCAGACTCTGCGCGAACGAAGCGTGCACTACAATATATTTGCCGAATATACAGACTTGGCTATCGGATCGTCCAAAGCGAACTTCTTGGCGTTCAGCAATCAATCGTCGGCATTCTTTACACCCGAAAATCGGACGAAAAGCTGAGGCGTTGGGCCTTGAATGCATTGGCGAGATGCGGAACGGCGGCTGTCAGCCTCGAATGTGTGATGGGAGTTTTCAAGGAATTTAGTTCCGACCCGCAGACTGCAGCGGCAGCCATCGCCGCGATTTACAGGATGAAGCGAGACGCGACCAAAGCGATAGACGATCTCGATCTCTTCGACCCGCAAATGCGAGTCCTTGCGGCCCTGCAGCATGTGGAACATACAAAACTGGACCTGACGGGCATTCCGGTCGACATTGAGAAGGCGTCGGCGGACGTCCTCAAACTTGGCTTAATCGTTGTCGGCTTGAACAGAGCCCCTCACAATCTCTTTCATCCACGGCACAGTAATTCCGAAATCGTCAAAGCGCTCGGCGCTTACGACGACGATATTGTCGTCCAGTATACCGTTTGGGCCGTGGCCGAGAACGACAACCTATCTATTGACGATCTGGGTATCCCGCTCAGTTCGGTGGAGAGCAGGCCACCAAATGTACGTGGCTGGATGTATCGCGCGATCGCCATGCACGCTAACGCTGCCGATCACCAGGATTACATTGCCAACGGCGCCGGCGACGATGAGGCTGAGGTCCGCCTCGCTTTGGCTATCGGGCTAAAGGATACCTATTACGACGGGCTCGAGGCTTTGGCGCACGATTGGTTCATGACCGAGGCGGACAGTGAGATTGCTCATACACTCATGGACCACATGGTGCGCCATGCGGATCGGTCGCCAACATATGAATGTACTGTGCTCGACTTCTACGAAAGAGAGGCGCAAAACTCTCTCCTGCGTCGGAGGATCGAAGGACACGCCGCCAAGACCGAACTCTACAGCAAGCTCATGCGTATATCATTCGACGGTTCCGACGACTTATTCAGGAGCATTAACGTGACCAACAATACCACGAATATATCTGGCGGCATTAATGCCGGAGCTGTTTCAATGGGTGGCGATGCGACGAACACGGGGGAGATCAATGTTAATTACCAGCCGCAAACGATAGAGCTGATCCAGGCCGAGCTTTCCAAGGCGATCAAAGCCATACACGACTCCGGCGTTGCCCCCGAGCTTAAGGAGCATGCGCTTGAACACGTGAAGGCGGCCCAAATAGAGCCCACACCCGATAAATTGAAGAAAGCGGTCGACGTCCTTGGCAAAGTCGAGGACGGGGCGAAGAAGATATCGGGAATTTCGACAGCAGCAGTTGCCATCGGAACTACCGCTATCGCGCTTGCCAAACTCATGGGCTATGTGCCCTGAGCTTCGTGAGCTCATCGTCCTTTCATTGATAGAGCCGCATCACTGCTCATGATCGCTGCCAAATCCTCAGCGTACGGGTGGTCGAGGTGTTCAGCCGGCCACCTCCATGCATCAGCAGGCTGCCCGGTGACAGGCCGTTCTCAGGATCAAGGAAGATCGGCGGGTGCCGAGAAGGCGTTGGCAGTGTGGGGGTTTTAAGCGCAGCCTACCCACACCAAGGGCGTGGCGTCGGCGGACAGCTTGTAGAGCCACAGACGAACGGTACAGCCAGCCCCTCTGACACCAATATGTCGCCCACATCCTGGCCATCGGCAAAGAGAGAGCCGCAACTTCGCCCGTAGTTGCACTTGCCGGTGCCCTCAGTGCCTGCCGGGCAGGAACATGGAACCATCTTCAGC
>NZ_RZPF01000257.1:0-7856 GCF_004022735.1 Mesorhizobium sp. M7A.F.Ca.AU.001.01.1.1 | reverse complement strand
ATGTAAGGAATGACCGACGAGCAGATGCCGACGCCGATGGCGGCGAGCAGCAGCGGCAGTGAGAAAAAGGCCGGCAGCGCATCGGTGAAGCCGATCGGCAGCACGACGATGAAGGCGATCGCCATGGCAGCACCCAGGCCGGCGATGCCGCTGCCGGCGCCTGAAGCGGCGACGCGATGGCCGAGTACGATGTAACCGACAAACAGCGCCCCGTTGAGGATGGCCCAGAACAGCCCGATGGGATCGTCGGACCATCTGACATCGATGAGCAGCAAGGTGCCGGCGACGGCGATGGCAAGGGCGGCGAGATTGCGCGTGCTCCTGAGGCCGATCGCCGCGACGCCGATGATGCCGACGAATTCGATCGCCGCCACCAGCGAGATCGGCAGTCGGTCGAGCGCCAGGTAGAACGAACAGTTCATCACCGCCAGACAGGCGCCGAAGGCCAGCAACAGCAGCCGCGTCGTGCGATCGGCGCGTGCGAAGCTTCGCCATGGACGGGTCAGGGGTGCGAAGATGAGTGCTGCCGTGGCGATGCGCAGCCACGCCATGCCGAGCACGCCGACATGCGGGAAAAGCAGCACGGCGAAGGCCGGCCCGAGATAGTGGAAGACGGCGCTGACGCCGAACCAGACATGCGGCGGCAGTTTTTCCGTCAGCTTGCCCAGGGTGAAGTTGCCCGGGGCAGGGGTCGCCGCGAGAGCTTGCGTTTGATCATCCACCGGATCAGTATCGCAGGCAGATTTGCCTATTTATATAGATGATGATTAGCTCTTTCGGCTATCTTTCTCCCGGAATAAAGGAGTTTTCCATGAAGCGCCTTCGAACTGAAAGCGCCGATCTCGATGCCGCCGACATGAAGATCCTGCGCCTGCTGGAAAAGGACGCGCGCACCAGCACGGCGGAGCTGGCACGCTCGGTGGGCCTGTCGGCACCGAGTGTGGCCGAGCGCATCAAGCGGCTGCAGGAAAGCGGCGTCATCGAGGCCTATTCGGTTAGGATCAACCCGACGGCACTCGGCCTGCCGCTGTCGGCATGGCTGCGCATCCGGCCAGTGCCGGGGCAGTTGGCCGTCGTGGCCGAGATCATCCGCGAACTGCCGGAGATCGTGCAATGCGACCGCGTAACCGGAGAGGATTGTTTCATCGCGCTGGCGCATGTCGGGTCGGTGGTCGACCTCGAGCGGGTGATCGACCGCATCATTCCCTACGCGATGACCAACACGGCGATCATCCAGTCCTCGCCGGTGGTGGCGCGTTCGGCCCTGGCGGCGTTGAGGCGCCAGGCTTGACCTGCGGGGATTGTTCCGTTCGAGGACCTTATGCGTGGCCGCGCTTCATGCGCGCCTGTTTCAGGATGGCGCGCCAGCGGATCATGTCGAACGGGATCGGCTCGTTGTTGTTGGCGATGTGGAAGATCTCATTGTTGACGTTCTTGAGCGAGCGCCAGAAATCGTAGTCGGTGATGCGCGGATCGGCAGCCAACCTGTCCACCTCGACCTTGATGTCGGTTTTCATGCACTTTCCTCGAACCGGCGCCGCGCCGCCCGTGTCGCTACCTCGATGCAGATCGTTTTCGACCGGCCCGCTGAGTCGCGCAACGGCTCAAATGGCTTGTTCCCGTTAAAACCTTGGTAAGGTTAACGAGGGCGCCGCGCCGCTTCAAGCGCCGCCGCCGGTCGATGGCAAGGTTCTGCGATTTTAGATCGCCGGTGTGGCTTTGAAGCCGGAAACGAGACGTGTCGGCATCGCCCTATTTGCGTTTGATGCCGATCGAGCGGCCGGCCCGTTCCGGCATCGGCAGGGCCGAATGGGCGGCGCGCATGTCTTCGACCCTGGCCAGCACATCGGCGGGGAAGGGCGCCACCTTCGGCCCGGACATGTCGACATGCAGCGACAGCGATTCGGAAGTCGCGGCCAGCCAGCCGTCGACATGGCGGATTTCCTGATAGGCCCGCAGCCGCTTGTCGTCATGGTCGATGAGCTGGAAGGAGACCGTGACCTTGTGCTCGAGATGCAGCTCCTGCACGTAGCAGACATGGACTTCGGCGGTGTAGATGGTGAGGCGGCGATCCCTGGCATAGTTCGGTCCCATGCCCATTGCCTCGAAGGCGTCGTCCGAGCAGCGGTCGAACAGCACGTTGTAATAGGCCATGTTGAGATGGCCGTTGTAGTCGATCCAGTCCTTCTCGATGTCCATGGGTTTCGAGACGAAGGGAGTGGGGATGGGCATCGAAACTTCCTTGTTCTGGTGCTGGACAGAGCGTGGCTCCGGAGACTCTATTTGTTCTGACGCAATTTCGGACGGAAAACCGCTTCACACTTTTCCTGGAATTGCTTTACGCATCCATAGACGCATAACAAGCATGGACGCTGGTCCATTCGCGGAGGAATTCATGGCTCTGAGCGACCTCAACCCGGTCGAACGCAACGAGGAAGGCATCGCTGCGGTGCTCGGGATCCTCAAGCAGCAGCTCGGCGAGCGATTCCAGACCGGCCAGGCGATCCGCTCGCAGCATGCACATACCACCACCTACATTCCGACGCAGGCACCGGATGGCGTTGCGTTCCCCGAGACGACGGCCGAGGTGCAGGAGATCGTGCGCGCCTGTGCGGCGCACCGCGTGCCGGTGATCGCCTTCGGCGTCGGCTCCTCGCTGGAGGGTCACACCAACGCACCGGGCGGCGGCATATCGGTCGACACATCGCGCATGAACCGTATCCTGGCGGTCAATCCGCAGGATCTCGACTGCACGGTCGAACCCGGCGTCACCCGTGAGGATTTGAACCGGCATCTGCGCGACACCGGCCTGTTCTTTCCGATCGATCCCGGCGCCAATGCCTCGCTGGGCGGCATGGCCGCAACGCGGGCCTCCGGCACCAACGCGGTGCGCTACGGAACGATGCGCGAGAACGTGCTGTCGCTGACCGCCGTCATGGCCGACGGCGAAACGGTGACAACCGGCAAGCGGGCGAAAAAGAGCTCGGCCGGCTATGATCTGACGCGGCTGCTGGTCGGCTCGGAAGGCACGCTCGGCATCATCACGTCGCTGACCTTGAAGCTGCAAGGCATCCCGCAGGCGATCTCCGGCGGCGTCTGCCCGTTTCCGAGCGTCGAGGCGGCCTGCAACGCGGTCATCGCGACGATCCAGATGGGCATCCCGGTGGCGCGCATCGAACTGGTCAACGCCTTGCAGATGCGGGCGATGAAGAATTATTCCAAGCTCGACTATCCCGAGAGCCCGTGCCTGTTCGTCGAGTTTCATGGTAGCGATGCCGGCGTTGCCGAACAGGCCGAAACCTTCGGCATGATCGCGGAGGAAAATGGCGGCGGGCCGTTCCTGTGGACCAGCGTCGCCGAGGAGCGCACCAAATTGTGGAAGGCGAGGCACGACGCCTACTGGTCGTCGCTGACCCTGCGGCCGGGAGCCAAGGGGCTGTCGACCGATGTCTGCGTGCCGATCTCGCGCTTTGCCGAATGCGTCATGGAAACCGAGGCCGATATCGCCGAGATGGGCCTGATCGCGCCGATCGTCGGCCATGCCGGCGACGGCAATTTCCACGTGCTTGTGCTGATGGATGTGAACGATCCCAAGGAGATCGCGCTGTCGGAAAAATTCGTCGCGCGGCTCAACATGCGGGCCATCGCCATGGACGGCACCTGCACCGGCGAGCACGGCATCGGCCAGGGCAAGATCGGCTTCCTGCGCCACGAGCTCGGCCACGGCGTCGACATCATGCGCACCATCAAGCAGGCGCTCGATCCGCTTGATATCATGAACCCGGGCAAGATCTTGCCGGGAAACTAACCGATTTTCCGACGCAAGGTTCGTAGGCGGCCAGTCTTGACCGCGCCACCATTCGGGCCGAGGCTTGGCCGGTAGCAGGGCCTGAAGCCAACAGGCGTGCCAGCGGAGGAGGATGCCATGGCGATTTCACGCAAGGAAGAAGCGCGCGCGCTGAGTGCCGACGAACACGATCTGGTGGAGAAGTCTCACCATCCGGCGGTGCAGGAGCTCTCCGACGCCGATCTTGCCGGCCTGGTCAAGCTGTTGCGGGAGCGGCGCGACAAGGCGCAGACCGAAGCACACCGCCGCCGGCGTGAGATCCGGGGCAAGGGCGCGGCGAAGGGCGCTACGCCTTCGAAGGCTGATGGCGGGTCGCAGCTCAAGCTTGCGGTGCTGGCCATGGCCATGCGGCGCCTGAATGGCGAGGCCGAGCGGCGCCGGCAACTGGCCGCCAGCGTTTCGCTGATCGAGAATGCGCGCAAGGCATTGGTGATGAAGCAAGGGGCGGCATCGGACGGCCCCGCCTTCAACTCGCGCACCGCGCGCAGGGGTATGCGGCCGGTGGCGAACCAGAGGGCGCCGGATCTGGTCCGGCCAATGGAACTCGGCCGGCAGCGCAGGGCGGCCAAGGTGGCACAGGCAAAGCGCGACGCACGCTGAATTCGCGGTGATCGCGGGCTGAAATCGTTGAGGACGCCTGCCTACCGTGCGGCAGGCTTCGCCTGTCCGCCCTCGACAAGCGTCTGCAGCATGGGGCGGGTTGGCGCGAAGAATGTCGTGCCGGTGTGCGGTGTGGAGAAATCGAGCAGGCGGTCGTAGGCGCCCGGCGGCTCGCCGATATACATGCGCTGCAGCATTTTTTCGGTGACCCAAAGATATCTGGAATAGCCGATGAAGTAGGTGCCGAACTCGTTCTGCCCCGGCCTGCCAAACGGCATGTTGTCGCGCAAAATATCGTACTCGTTGCCGGCGGCATCCTCGATGGTGGCCAGCGACTTGTGCGATTTGCGCGGCGCATCGTCATCGTCGATTTCGATGTTGTCGATCTTGGTGCGGCCGATGATCGCTTCCTGCTCGGGCGTCGGAATGCGCGCCCAGGCCTGCATGTCGTGGAGATATTTCTGGACGACGACATAGCTGCCGCCGGCGAAGTCGGCGTCTTCATCGCCGATGAGCGCAGAGGCGGGCAAGTCGAGGCCGGTCGGGTTGGCGGTCCCGTCGACGAAGCCGAGCAGGTCGCGCGCATCGAAATAGCGAAAGCCGGAAACCTCATCGATGACGCTTACGCCGTCACCGAGATTGTCGAGCAGGATGCGCTCGAACTCGAAGCACATATCGGGTCGCTCGGAGCGGATGTGGAAGAGGAGATCGCCGGCGGTCGAAGGCGCCGAATGAACGGCACCCTTGATCGGTGCGAACGGTTTCAGTTCCAGCGGCCGCCGGTCTGGAGAAAGACGATCCCAGAGATCGCGGCCGATGCCGGCAATGCACGACAGCCGCCCGGAGAGATCGCGGAACCCGACGGTTTTGATGAGATCGTCGAGCCCGCCGAGCACGGAGGCAACCTTGGCGAGCGCGCTCTGCTCGCTGGCGACGGCGACGACAAGAAAGACCGCCGAAAGGGACAGCGGAGCGTCGACACTTTGCGCATCGATCGGCACGCGATCCCAGTTCTTGCCCGACATCCGATTTCTCCGCTTCGCCGGGATTTGTTTCAGATCACCGGAGATCGCGCAACTGGATGAATTGCCTCTTTATCGACACGCGGATGCGGGTAGAGTGCGGCAGAATTTCAATCAACCCATTCGGAGCTGATGCTCGCACGCCTGTTCGTGATCTTCGGTGGCCTGTTCGTGCTGGTGCTGTGTGCGGCGCTGGTGGTGCCGTATTTTATCGACTGGACCGGCTACCGCGCCGACTTCGAGCGCGAGGCGAGCGCCATTCTCGGCCGCAAGGTGACCGTGCAGGGCGACGCCACCGCAAGGCTGTTGCCGTTTCCCTCGGTGACCTTCTCGAATGTCGCCGTCGCCGGCGGCCCCAACGGCCAGCCGGCCATGACGGTCGAGACGTTTTCAATGGACGCGGAACTGGCGCCCTTCCTGCGCGGTGAAGTGCTGATCTTCGACATGCGGCTGGTGCGGCCGAAAGCGACCATCGATATCGCCAATGACGGCACGGTCGACTGGGCGATGCGGCCGTCCTCGCCCTTCGACCCCAGCCAGATCTCGATCGAGAAGCTGACGGTGACGGAGGGTCAGATCGAAGTTCGCCATGCCGCTGGCGGGCGCAGCCATCTGTTTTCCGAGATCAATTCGACCGTCTCGGCCAAGTCGCTGGCCGGCCCATGGCGCATGGACGGCACGCTGCGGCTGGACGGGTTGCGCACCGCGGTCACCGCGTCCACCGGCAAGGCCGAAGGCTCAGGACAGATGCGGTTTCGGCTGAAAGCCAATCCGGACGCGTATCCGCTGGTCATCGAGACCGACGGCAATGCCGGCATCGTCAATGGAGCCGCCGTCTACTCCGGCCAGTTCAAGATTTCAAATCCTGACAAGAATGGTGCCGACAAGAACAGCGCCGAGCTGCGCGGCACCGATGGCGAGACGGTGAAAGTCTCGGCCGGCAAGCCCGATCCGGGCTTTCGGCTGAACGGCAAGTTTTCGCTAGACCACCAGAAGCTGGGTGTCGACGAATTCCGCTTCGAGACCGGGCCTCTCGACAACCCCTACACCGCCGATGGCAAGGCTTCTGTCGATCTCGGGCTGAAACCGAGTTTCGCCATCGAGGCCAATGGCGCGCAGGTGCAGTTCGACGAGGCGGTGGGCGCCGAAGCCGGCGCCGGCCTGACGCTGGACCAGCGCATCGCGGCGTTCGAGCAAGCGCTGCTCGATATGCCGAAGCCGACCATCCCCGGCACGGTCGAGGTCAAGCTGCCGGCGGTGGTGGTCGGCGACACCACGGTGCGCGACGTGCATCTTTCCGCCGAGCCGGTCGATGGCGGCTGGTCGGTGAAATCGCTTGCCGCGACCTTGCCCGGCCGCACCACGCTGGAAGCGGATGGCATGCTGGTGCTCAATTTGGAGGGTCATTTCGGCTTCAACGGCTCGCTGCTGCTGGCCGTGGCCCAACCTTCCGGCTTTGCCGCCTGGCTGTCGAAGGATGTCGACGAGGCGATCCGCCGCCTGCCGGCCGCCGGCTTCAAGGCCAAGGTCGACCTCTCGCAGAAGCGCCAGGCCTTCAGCGATCTCGAACTGATCCTGGGCAAGGCGAAGTTTTCCGGCCGCATCGATTCCAGCCAGCCCGACGATGCCAAGCCCTCGGTGCTGATGCGGCTTGAAGGCGGTGATCTCGATGTCGACGGGCTGGCGGCCTTCGCCTCGATCTTCGTCAGCGACAAGGGCGCCAATCGCTTTGCCGACCGCGACCTCGATTTCCAGATCAAGGCCGGGCCGGTCAACGCCGGTGGGTTGACCGCCGACACGGTCGACACGGCGCTCAGGCTGCGCGACGGGCTGCTCGAAATCGACCGGCTTTCGGTGGGCGGGCTGGCCGGCGCCTCGATCAGCGCCACCGGCCGGATCAAGGATTTCCCCGCGAGCCCGACCGGCAAGCTCGATGCGTCGGTGGTTGCCGTCGATCTGAAGCCGCTGATCGATGTCGCCGCCCAGCACTATCCCGACAGTGCCGTGCTCAGGGGACTGTCGAGCCGTGCTGCTGCCTATCCCGAGCTGTTCCAGGATGCGCGCATCGACCTGGTGGCGAGTGCAGCCGACAATGGCGACGGCACCACGGGCCTGGCGGTAAGCGGGCAAGGCAAGGCCGGCGGCTCGGCCTTTTCGGCGTCGCTGTCGGGGAAGGGCGTGGTGGACAAGCTTCTCGAAGCGCCGGTGGCGCTGACCTTCAACGCCAAGAACCCTGATGCCACCGCGCTGCTGGCGCTCTATGGCCTGCCGGCGCTGCCGCTCGGCATGCTGGGCGAGGCAAACACCGATATTCAGGCCAAGGGCACGTTTGGCGGCGGCCTGGCGACGAATTTCAGCCTTGCCGGCAATGACTTCAAGGCCGGTTT
>NZ_RZPF01000256.1:0-7859 GCF_004022735.1 Mesorhizobium sp. M7A.F.Ca.AU.001.01.1.1 | reverse complement strand
AGCCTGAGGAAGCCGATACCGCGCAAGCCGGCGAAATTCTTGTCGACATCGAGCGCGGTGAAGAAGGCCTTGAACTCATTGCGAGAAATATCGCCATTGCGGGCGTCGAACAGGGCCTGCGTCGAGCGCAGCAGCGACAGATGCAGGTCGATGCGGCTCTCGATCCGGTTGAGCGCATCGTCGGCAGTCGCCTCGAACTTGATGCGCGCGGCTTCCTGCGTGGCGAAGTAGGCAAAACCTGCCATCACCATGCTGATCAGCGCGACGGCGATAAAGGCGATGATCGGGAAAAGCTTCTTCAACGGATCGTGCGGTCCCTGAGCAATGTCGGACCTTTATGCGCAAGTCGCCCTGCCAACACAATGCCAAGGCCAAGCCATCCCTACGGCTGGCATATCACGTGTCCGGCAACCGCGATCTGGCTTGATCTCAGGCCGCGATCTTCAGCGCGCCCGGTCCGGGAATGGCGCCTGGCGGGCATTTGCCCAGAATGATCATGCCCAGCACCTCGTCCTGGGTGACATCAGTGGTGCGGGCGGTGCCGACCACCTGGCCGTTCTTCATGACGCAGACCCGGTCGGCAAGCTCGAACACATCGTGGATGTCGTGGCTGATCAGGAAGATGCCGATGCCGTCGGACTTCAGCTGCTTGACCAGTTCGCCGACCTGCGTCGTTTCCTGCGGACCAAGTGCGGCCGTCGGCTCGTCCATGATCAGGATGCGGGCGTTGAACAGGATCGCACGCGCGATCGCCACCGATTGCCGCTGGCCGCCCGACAGCTTGATCACCGGCTCCTTGAAACGCTGGAACCGGGGATTGAGCCGACCCATCACCTTGCGCGCCTCGGCCTCCATGGCAACGTCGTCGAGCGTGCCCCAGGCGGTCATCAACTCGCGGCCGAGGAACAGATTGGCGGCGGCGTCGACATTGTCGGCCAACGCCAGCGTCTGGTAGATCGTCTCGATGCCGTATTTCTTGGCGTCGCGCGGGTTGGAGATCGATGCCTCCTCGCCGTTGACGAAGATCTGGCCCGAATCGCGCTTGTAGGCGCCGGACAGGATCTTGATCAATGTCGACTTGCCGGCGCCATTATGGCCGAGCAGCGCCACGACCTCGCCGGGGAAAAGATCGATCGAGGCGTCGTCGACGGCGCGGATGCCGCCAAACGCGATCGAGATGTTCCTCATGTCGATCAGCGCGGTGGCTGCAGGAGCAGTCTTGTCAGTCATGGCATGCCCTCCTAGACGCGCTTGCGATAGACGGTGTCGAGCCACACGGCGATCACCAGTACGGCGCCGACGACGATGCTCTGCAGCGGCGAGTCGACACCAAGCAGCACCATGCCGGACTGCAGCGATTGCATCAGCAGGGCGCCGAGCATGGCGCCGATGATCGTTCCCGACCCGCCGGCTAGCGACGTGCCACCGATCACGGCGGCTGCAATGACGAGCAGCTCGTCGAGCGTTCCAAGCACGTTGGTGGCCGAATTCTGCCGGGCCGAGGAGATCGCCGCGGCAATCGTGGCCAGCACGCCCATGATCATGAACACCTTCATGGTGATCCAGCGCGTGTTGATGCCGGCGAGATTGGCCGCCTCGGGATTGCCGCCGATGGCGAAGACATAGCGGCCGAAACGGGTGCGGTTGGTGATGAAGGTCATGACCAGCCCGACGGCGACCGCCATCAGCACCGGTATGGCGATACCGTGGGCGATGAACAGGCCGCCTTCGGGAACGGTGATGTTGTTGGCGGCCGCATATCTGTTCACGATGCCGATCGGCCAGGGGTAGGAGTTGGCGAGCCAGACCGCACCCATGATGGCGCCGCAGGTGACGACACCGAGCAGCGCCTCGGCCCAGATCGGACGTAGCGGAAAACGGAAACGCTTGCGCTGCACCCGCCCGTTGAACAGCCCAAACACCACGGCGAGGCAGGCGACGATCCCGACAACCCAGCTCCAGGTTGCGCCGATCGATCCCGCCGGCCCGCCGCCCATCAGCTGAAAGGTGGCGTTAAGCGGCGCCACGGTCTGGCCTGATGTGACCCACCAGGCAGCACCGCGCCAGACCAGCAGGCCGCCCAGCGTCACGATAAAGGCGGGCACTTCGAGATAGGCGATGACGAAGCCTTGAAAGGCGCCGATCAACAGGCCGAGCGCCAGGCCGATGACCAGCGCCAGGGCCCAGATCCACGGATTGCCGAGTTCGAGCCCGACAAAACGCACCAGGAAATGCACCTGGGCAAATCCCATCACCATGCCGATCAGGCCCTCGGCGGAACCGACCGACAGGTCGATGTTGCGCATGACGATGACCAGCACCATGCCGCAGGCCATGATGGCGACCGCGGATGTCTGCACCGACAGGTTCCACAGATTGCGCGGCGTGAGAAAGGTGCGGCTGTCGAAATCGAGCGGGTTGACGCCGAGGCGCAGGCTGGAAATGACATGCAGCCCAATCCAGATGACCAGCAGCGCGCCGATCATGCCGAGCATCCGGGTGTCGATCTCGGTCGCCTTCAGGAACCGGGCGACGGCGCCGAGTTCCGACGCGCGCGCCGTATCGGCCTGCGGGTTGGACGTCGTGTCGGTCATGATTTCCTCCCACCGGCTGGCCGTCTGACGCGCATGCCGGAGCCCAGCCTAGAAGCTATCCGCATGATGCGGAAACACAATTCTTTGAGAAAACGCCGCGGCTTTTGGGCCGCGGCGTTCAGATATTTCGAAGTGGTCCGGATCAGTTACAGGCCGCGACGGTGCCGGCAGCGACACCCGCGCAGACTTCGTCCTTCTTGATCCAGCCAGCGTCGATGACGACGTTGAGATTGTCCTTGGTGATGGCAACCGGAGTCAGGAACAGCGACTTGACGGTGTTGCCGCCCGGCGTCGTGAAGTCCTTGGCGCCGGCGATGTCGCTCGTCTTCTTGCCGTCGGCCAGTTGCGAGGCGATCTCGGCGGCATTCTTGCCGAGCTCGCGCGCGTCCTTCCACACCGACACGGTTTGCGTGCCCAGGGCGATGCGGTTCAGCGCGGCGTGGTCGCCGTCCTGCCCCGAGACCGGCACGGTGCCGGCCAAGCCTTGAGCCGTCAGCGCCGCGACGACGCCACCGGCAGTGCCGTCATTGGCCGCGACCACCGCGTCGACCTTGTTGTCGTTGGCGGTCAGGAACTGTTCCATGTTCTTCTGGGCGTTGGCGGGCAGCCAGCCATCCGTGTAGGCTTCGCCGACATTCTTGATCTTGCCGCTGTCAATGGCTTCCTTGAGCACTTCCATCGAGCCCGAGAACAGGAAGTCGGCATTGGGATCGGCACCGGAGCCCTTGATGAAGACGTAGTTGCCTTCCGGCTTGACCTTGAACACTTCGCGGGCCTGCATGCGGCCGACTTCCTTGTTGTCGAAGGTCAGATAGAAAACATCCTTGTTCTCGATCAACCGGTCATAGCCGACGACCGGAATGCCTTCGTCCAGGGCTTTCTGCACGGCCGGGCCGATGGCCGAAGCATCCTGCGCCAGGATGATCAGGGAATTGGCGCCCTGCGAGATCAGGCTTTCGACGTCCGTAAGCTGCTTGCCGGGATTGGACTGCGCATCGGCGGAGATGTACTTGTCGCCGGCGGCCTCGATCGCCGTCTTCATGGCGGCCTCGTCGGTCTTCCAGCGTTCCTCCTGGAAGTTGGACCACGAAACGCCGACGACTTTGTCCTTCGCCTGCGCGACAGACGCGAGCGTCAGCGACATGGCGGCACCCGCCAGGATGGCGGCTGTGAATCTTTTCATATTATCCTCCCTGCGCCGCGTATGGCGCGACCAAACTGGCCCGAAGGCCGGCACAAAGGCCCTATTTTTTCGAGCCTCGAAAAAATACTGGGCCAACGCCCGAACGCTGTCAACATCGATTCTGATGGATTTTGATGTCGTTTCGAATTTTTTTCGGGCCTCGGAATAAATAAATGACACGGCGCGCGGCTTCTGCCAGTATTTGACCGCGTCACCGACAGCGTTCCAGGGCAGGAAGAACCGCGGCGACCGGGAGGATATGAAAGAGCATGTCGGTCGGAATCCGCCACGACGATTTGCGCCGCCGCAACCGCGCGATGGTGATCGCGGCGGTGCGCCGCGCCGGACAGCCGTCGCGCACCGAGATCGCCGCAACCACAAGCCTCAGCCATTCGACGATCTCGGCGATCTCATCCGACCTGATCGTCGAAGGTATCCTGACCGAAAGCAAGCCGAGCGAGGCCGGCTCGCTCAAACGCGGCCGTCCGCAGGTCGGCCTCAGCCTCAATCCGGAAGCGGCCGCGGTAATGACCGTGGTGCTGTCGCTGAACTTCCTCTCGGTCGCCGTCATCGACTATGCCGGCCAGGTAATATCCGAGGAACAGCGCCGGCTCGACACGCTGACGATGTCGCGCGACTCGCTGATCGGTGAGTGCACGGCAATCGTGCGGCGCCGCCTGGAAGATCCCGACCTGGACGTGCGCAGCATCGCCCGTATCGCGCTGGCCGTCCAGGGCATCACCGACACCCGTGCCCGCGCCATGCTGTGGTCGCCGATCACGCCGCACACCGACATCGCCTTCGCCGACATATTCGAAGACGAGTTCGGCATCCCAGCCATTATGGAGAACGATTGCAACATGATGGCGGTGGCGCTGCGCTGGCGCGACCCCGATCGTTACCGCGACGATTTCATCGCTATCCTTTTGTCGCACGGCATCGGCATGGGGCTGGTGCTGAAGGGCGAATTGTTCACCGGCACCCATTCCTCGGGCGGCGAATTCGGCCACATGATTCATCGGCCGAACGGGGCGCTGTGTCGCTGCGGACGGCGCGGCTGCGTCGAAGCCTATGCCGGCAATTATGCCATCTGGCGCAACGCGCGGCAGATGGGCGAGGATGCAGAACCCGTCGCCGATGTCAGCGATGCCGACATGCGCGCCCTGGCTGCCGCCGCCCGCGAAAGGGACGGACCCGAACGGGAAGCCTATCGCAAGGCCGGCGAAGCGCTCGGCTACGGCCTCGGCAGCCTGTTCGCGCTGATCGATCCGGCGCCGGTCGCCATGGTCGGCGTCAGCGCCGCCGCCTTCGACCTGATCGAGCCGGCATTGCGGCAAGCGATTGCCCAGACCGCCGGCGGCCAGCATTCCAAGTCGATTTCCTTCGACACCGAGCCGAACGAACTGCCGCTGATCCGCGAAGGCTGCGCCATGCGGGCGCTAATCTTCGTCGATCAGGAGATTTTTGCGCCGGGCGTGCAGGCGAGATCCGGTCTCGGCGGCAAGAACGTGGCGTGAGTTCAAACGAGGGAGTTCAGTCCTCGCGAATGGCGTAACCCGCCCCACGGATGGTGCGGATGACATCGGGCATACGGCCGTTGTTGACCGCCTTGCGCAGCCGGCCGACATGCACATCGACCGTGCGTTCGTCGATGTAGATCGTCTCGCCCCAGACATTGTCGAGCAGTTGGCTGCGCGAGAACACGCGGCCTGGATGGCGCATCATGAATTCAAGCAGGCGGAATTCCGTCGGCCCGAGCCGGATTTCGCTCTTCTTGCGATAGACACGGTGCGATTCGCGATCGAGCACGATATCGCCGACCTTGAGCACGCTGGACAGCACTTCCGGCTTGGCCCGGCGCAGCAGCGCCTTGACCCTGGCCATGAACTCCGGCGTCGAGAAAGGCTTGACCAGATAGTCGTCGGCACCGGTCGAGAGGCCGCGCACGCGGTCGCTTTCCTCGCCTCGCGCGGTCAGCATGATGATCGGCAGCCGCTCGGTCTCGGGACGCATCCTTAGCCGGCGGCAGAGTTCGATACCGGAAACCGCAGGCACCATCCAGTCGAGCACCAGAAGGTCTGGAACGTTCTCCTGCAGCCGGATTTCGGCCTCGTCGCCGCGCGTCACCACCTCGACCTGGTAACCTTCGGATTCGAGATTGTAGCGGAGCAGCACGCCTAGCGGCTCCTCATCCTCCACCACCATGATGCGTGGCGCGATCATCGGCTGGTCACCCCTGTCATGCCGCTGGCGCGGACATTGCCGTCTCGTCCTGCTTCGGACGGTTGGCTGGCAACTGCGTGCCGGTCAAAACATAATAGGCATTTTCGGCGATGTTGGTCACGTGGTCGCCGATCCGCTCGAGGTTCTTGGCGCAAAACAACAGGTGCGTGCACGCCGTGATGTTGCGCGGATCTTCCATCATGTAGGTCAGAAGTTCGCGGAACACCGATGTGTATTTGACGTCGATGCGTTCATCATTGTTTCTGAGCGTGGCAAGCGCTGCCGCGTCAGCGGCGGCATACTCGTCGACGACCCCCTGCACCTGGATCAGCACCAGCTGCGCCATTGCGTCGATCGAATGCGAAAGGTCGTGCGGCGTGACGCTCAGCCCGACAGTGCCGACGCGCTTGGCGATGTTCTTGGCAAGGTCGCCGATGCGCTCGAGGTCGCCGGCCATGCGGATCGAACCGACCACCGCACGCAGATCGTTGGCCATTGGCTGGCGCTTGGCGATCAGCGTGATGGCACGATCGTCCAGCTCGCGCTGGCGTGCATCCATGATGGCGTCGTCGGAAACCACCCGCTGCGCCAGCGCATTGTCCGAATTGAGCAAAGCCCTGGTCGAGCCACCGACCATCGAGCGGGCGAGATCGCCCATGTCGCGGATCAGCTGGCTGATCTGCTCCAGATCCTCATCGAAAGATGCAACGGTATGTTCACCCATGATCTTCGTCCCTCATATGCCAGAGATCAGCCGAACCGGCCGGTGATGTAGTCCTGGGTGCGTTTGTCGTCGGGGGTGGTGAACATCTTGTCGGTGGCGCCCTCCTCGACCAGATAGCCAAGATGGAACATCGCGGTGCGCTGCGACACGCGCGCTGCCTGCTGCATCGAATGGGTGACGATGACGATCGTATAGTTCTGACGCAGTTCGTCGATCAGTTCCTCGACGCGAGCGGTGGCGATCGGGTCGAGCGCCGAACACGGTTCGTCCATCAGGATCACCTCGGGCGACACGGCGATGGCGCGTGCAATGCACAGGCGCTGCTGCTGGCCACCGGAAAGACCCGTGCCAGGTTCCTGCAAACGGTCCTTGACCTCGTTCCAGATCGCCGCCTTCTTCAGGCTGGACTCGACGATCTGATCCATGTCGGCCTTGCGCTTGGCCAATCCGTGGATGCGCGGACCATAGGCGACGTTCTCGTAGATCGACTTTGGGAACGGATTGGGTTTCTGGAACACCATGCCGACGCGCGCCCTGAGTTCGACGACATCGATGTTCTTGTCGTAGATGTCCTCTTCGTCGAGCGTGATCTTGCCGGTTACCCGTGCTGAATCGATGGTGTCGTTCATGCGGTTGAGGCAGCGCAGGAAGGTGGACTTGCCGCAGCCGGAGGGGCCGATCAGCGCCGTCACCTGGTTCAGGCGGACGTCGAGATCGACGTCGAACAGCGCCTGCTTCTCGCCGTAGAACACGCCGACCTTGTCGCCGCGCATTTTTATCACTTCGTTCGACTTCATCTTGTCGCCCACTGCGTTTTCAAGGGACTGTTCGGTCATGATGTTCATACCAAAATGCCTTTTTTCTACCAGCGCCGCTCGAACCGACGCCGAAGCACGATCGCGGTGATGTTCATGGCCATGAGGAAGACGAGCAGGATGATGATGGCGCCGGACATACGCTCGACGAAGGCGCGTTCGGCCTCGTTCGCCCACATATAGATCTGCACCGGCAGCGCGGTGGCCGGATCGAAAGGCGTCGTCGGTGGATCGGCGACGAAGGCGACCATGCCGATCAACAGCAGCGGCGCGGTTTCGCCGAGCGCGCGCGCAAGACCGATGATGGTGCCGGTGAGGAT
>NZ_RZPF01000255.1:0-7865 GCF_004022735.1 Mesorhizobium sp. M7A.F.Ca.AU.001.01.1.1 | reverse complement strand
GGCCCGGCATTGCGGCCGGGTGGTCCATGGCCGAGTTCGTCGCTGCTGCAGATCGGCGGCCGCAGCATCGTCGTCGACTGCGGCCTTGGCGTGACGCGTGGTCTGGTCGATGCCGGCATCAGCCTGAAGTCGCTCGACCTGATCTTCATCACGCATCTGCACTCCGACCATGTGCTTGAACTGGGGCCGCTGATCCACACCGCCTGGACGGCGGGCCTCGCGACGCCCGTCGGCGTGTTCGGTCCGCCCGGCACCGGTCATTACTGGCGGCGCTTTTGCCAGGCGATGGAGTTCGACATCGAGATCCGCATCGTTGACGAAGGCCGGCCGGATATTCGCGATCTGGTGTCGATCAGCGAATTCGGCGAAGGCCAGGTGGTCGCGCAGGGCGGCTTGACGGTTTCGGCGCTGCGCGTCGAGCATCCGCCGGTGACCGATTGTTTTGCGCTTCGCTTCGAGCATGGCGCCAAAAGCGTGGTGTTCTCCGGCGACACGGCCTTTTATCCGCCGCTCGCCGATTTTGCCCGAGGCGCCGACATCCTCGTCCACGAAGCCATGCTGGAAGAAGGCATCGAGCGACTGGTGGCCAGGACCGGCAATGGTGCGCGGCTCAGAGAGCATCTGCTCGCCAGCCACAGCTTTGCCGAAGAGGCCGGCAGCATCGCAAGCGATGCCGGCGTGAAGAGATTGGTGCTCAACCACCTCATTCCGGCCGACGATTCTTTGATAGGCGAGGCCGACTGGACTGCCGCCGTCAGGAAAACTTGGAACGGCGACTTGACGATCGCCCGCGACGGTCTTGTTGTGGGCTTAAGCAGCGCCAAAGCTGCAGCAGGAGAGGAAACCGCATGAAGCTTGCCACATTGAAGGACGGGACGCGCGACGGGAAACTCGTCGTCGTCTCGCGCGACCTGACACGCTTCACCGACGCCTCGTTCCTGGTTCGCACGCTGCAGGCGGCGCTCGACGACTGGCGGCGCATCGCCCCGCATCTCGCGACAATAGCGGAATCGCTTGAGAACAATGCGATGCCGGCGGAGCGCTTCCACGAACATGACGCCCATTCGCCGCTGCCGCGTGCCTATCAATGGGCCGATGGCTCGGCTTACGTGAACCATGTCGAGCTGGTGCGCAAAGCGCGCGGCGCCGAGATGCCGGCGAGCTTCTGGACCGACCCGCTGATCTACCAGGGCGGCTCGGATTCTTTCATTCCGCCACGTGATCCGATCCGCACGGCTGACGAAGCCTTCGGCATCGACATGGAGGGCGAGGTCGCTGTCATCGTCGACGACGTGCCGATGGGTGCAAGCCTCGAAGAAGCAAAGGCAGCGATCCGACTGGTCATGCTGGTCAACGACGTTACGTTGCGCGCGCTCACCGGACCGGAACTGGCCAAAGGTTTCGGTTTTTTCCAATCAAAGCCGTCCTCGGCGTTTTCGCCGGTCGCTGTGACGCCGGACGAACTGGGTGATGCCTGGGACGGCGGCAAGGTCAGCCTGCCGCTGCTTGCCGATCTCAACGGCAAGCCGTTCGGCCGCGCCAATGCCGGTATCGACATGACCTTCGACTTTCCGGCGCTGATCGTTCATGCAGCAAGGACACGGCCATTGGCCGCCGGCACGATCATCGGTTCCGGCACCGTCTCCAACAAGCTCGACGGCGGGCCGGGCAAGCCTGTCTCGGCCGGCGGCGCCGGCTATTCCTGCATCGCCGAACTGCGCATGATCGAGACCATTGTGTCAGGCGAACCCAAAACGCCATTCCTGCGCTTCGGCGACACGGTGCGCATCGAGATGAAGGACAAGGCTGGGCATTCGATCTTCGGTGCCATCGAACAGAAGGTCGAGAAATACGAGAGGTAAGGGCATGACGGGGGTCTATCTGCTGGCCGGTGTCTGGGCACTCGCCATACTGGCGGTCTTCATCCAGGCGATCCGGCTGAGCTATCGCATAGAGGCGCGCTCGCCTGACCTGACCAACCGCAGCGGCTTTCCGCGCAAGGCGATGATGTTCCACACCATCACCAACATGGACGTCGCGCGGGACGCGGAAACGCAGAGCATGCGTCGGCGTATGAACTGGTTGCTGCTGATCGTTCTTGCTGGATTTGTCGTTATGTGGGCGGGCTTGTATCTGTCGCGGTCAACCGGATGACGTGATGAGCCTGCCCGACTACCCGCGCAGCATGGCCGGCAACAATCTCTGGTCGAACGACCGACTCTACCGCGCGGTATTGTCTCTTCAGCCCGGCGAAAGAGGTCAAGCGGCTGGGCTTGGGCGATCAGGCCAATACGACGTCATAGGCTGAAAATTGCCGATCCGCGGAGATCAACGTCAGGCCTTCAATTTGGGTCTGCGCAATAAGCAGGCGGTCGAAGGGATCGCGGTGGTGAAGCGGCAGATGTTCAAGTCTCGCCGCGTGTAGTTCGTTTACGCCGAGAATCGGAATCCCGTTCGATCGCAGGAGGTCCACGATGTCGCCTGTGAGCGTCACTTTGCCGAGCGATTTCTTGATGGCGATCTCGGCCACCGAGACGGCGCTGACGATCACATCCTTGCCTGTGAGAAAGATATCGCGCCGAAAGACGTGAATCGGCGTTGAGTACCCAAAGCAGAATATGGGTATCGACCAGATATCTGCGGCTCATTTAATATACTCGTCCCATTCGGGACCGAGTTCATCAAAATCATCCGATATCCAAATCTGGCCTTTCAGGGCGCCAAGCAAGCCTTTGCTCCCACCAGCCCGAACGGGAGCGCTCAAGGTTGCGACAACCTCTCCATGTCTGGTCAGATGGATCTCTTCGCCAGCCTGGGCACGTTTCACCAATTCGGAAAGCTGAGCCTTCGCTTTTGCCATGGGGATATTCATAGACGACCTCTTATGACCAGAATTTAGGTCATAATTGGCCGGGCCGCAAGTGAGTTCGATGGCTATTCCGCCGCCTGAACCTTGATCACGCCACGCTTGATCTGGTCCTGCTCGATCGATTCGAACAGCGCGCGGAAATTGCCTTCGCCAAAACCTTCGTCGCCCTTCCTCTGGATGAACTCGAAGAAGATCGGCCCGATCACGGTTTTCGAGAATATCTGCAGCAGGATCTTGGTCGTGCCGCCGTCGACGACGCCTTCGCCATCGATCAGGATGCCGTGCTTCTTCATCCGCTCGATCGGTTCGTCATGGCCGTTCACGCGGTCATACGACATGTCGTAGTAGGTTTCAGGCGGGCCGGGCATGAACTTCAGCCCGTTCTCGGCCAGTCTGTCGGTGGCCTCGTAGATTTCGTCGGTGCCGACGGCGATGTGCTGGATGCCTTCGCCATTGTACTTCTTCAGGTACTCGGCGATCTGGCTGGTCTCGTCCTTGGACTCGTTGAGCGGAATGCGGATCTTGCCGCAGGGCGAGGTGATGGCGCGGCTGACCAAGCCGGTGATCTTGCCGTCGATGTCGAAGAAATGGATCTGCTTGAAGCCGAACAGGTTGCGGTAGAAATCCCACCATTTGTCCATCTGGCCGCGATAGACATTGTGGGTCAGGTGATCGAGATAGTAGAAGCCGACGCCTTCCGGCCGCGGGTCGCGCGCACCCAGCCACTCGAACTCGGCATCATAGGCCGAACCCTTCTTGCCGTAGGTCTCGATGAAATAGAGCAGCGAGCCGCCAATGCCCACGATCGCCGGCACGTCCAGCGCCTTGTCGGCGCCTTCGTAAGGTGTGGCACCCTTGGCGACCGCATGGTGGAAGGCGTGTTTGGCATCGACCACCCGCCATGCCATCGAAGCCGCGCAGGGGCCGTGCCTGTCGACGAATTTCATCGCATGCGAGCCGGGCTCGGCGTTGACGACATAGTTGATGTCGCCCTGCCGCCAGATGGTGAGGTCTTTCGTGCGGTGCTTGGCCACCGCGATATAGCCCATGCGGGTGAACAGCTCAGCCAGCTTTTGCGGCTCCGGATGCGCGAATTCGACGAACTCGAACCCATCGGTGCCGGCCGGGTTGTCCTTGCTGATCCTGGCGGGCGGGGCGTCGTGCGGGAAGGGACCCATAATATTCCTCCGAAAGCTGGCCTGGCCTGAAAAGGCGATTTGACACGATGATAACGCGGAGGAGGCGCACGGTGCTTGCATTCAAACGCTTGAAATGATGATGTCATGCGTGAAGCGTGCATGATGTAAGGGAAAGCCATGGATGAGGCGCGCATTGACCAGTTCGACCGCAAGATAATGGCACTGTTGCAGGGTGATGCGCGGCTGACCAACAACGATCTTTCGGAGCGGGTGAACCTGTCGGCGTCGCAATGCTCGCGCCGCCGTCAGCGGCTGGAGGAGGACGGCTTCATCAGGGGCTATCGCGCCGTTCTCGACCGCGACAAGCTCGGTTTTTCCCTGGTCAACGTCATTTCGGTCACGCTCGCCACCCACAATCGCGACAATGCAAGGCGCTTCGGCGAACTGGTGGCGCGGCTGCCCGAAGTGCAGGAAGCGCACGCGCTGACCGGCGAGATGGACTACATCCTGAAAGTGGTGACGCCGGATCTCAAATCATTGTCGGAATTCGTCAACGGCGTGCTACTGCCGCACGAATCCGTGCAGCATGTGAAAACGGCGATCGTGCTGGAGACGCTGAAGGAAACCGGCGCGCTGCCGATTTAATCTGAGCGGATATCATTGATACGTCGGCAGGCCAGAGGGGGTGTGAAGGATCGCCAGCCTAATGACGGAAGGGCCGTTCAACCCTTCGACTGCTGGATCAGTCCATAGAGATTGGTGCAGCGGGCGCCGGAACGGCAATAGGCGAAGACCGGGCCGTCGAGTTCCTCGAGCGCTTCGGCCTGATCCTCGACATTCTCGGCCGTGATCTGGCCGCTGATCACCGGAATGTAGCGGAAGGCGAGGCCTGCGGCTTCGACCGCTGCCCCGACGGTGTCGGCAGAAGGCTGGCCCGGCTGTTCGTCATCGGGCCGGTTGCAGATCACACTCTTGAAGCCAGCTTCCCTGATGGCGGCGACGTCTTCGGGCTGGATCTGGCCCGAGACCGAATAGTCCTCGCTGATTTCGCGGTATTCCATGGCAGCATCCTCGCAAACTGGTCAGGTGGCAGTCTTGCCACTCCCCGACATGGGCGGCAATCCGTGCCGAAGGATTTCTCTGCCAAATAGCCATTGCGTGCCAGAAAATCCAACCGGGCCGATGCGGCCCGGCTGGACAATCCTTCAAACTCAGCTGCCGAGAATAGCGCCTTTGATCTGACGGATGTTGTTGTGCATCATGTCGATATAGGTCGCGGCCGGGCCGTCGGGCTGCGACAGCGCGTCCGAATAGAGCGTGCCGCCGACTTTGATGCCGGTTTCGCTGGCGATTTGCTCGATCAGGCGCGGGTTGGTGATGTTCTCGACGAAGATCGCAGCCGCCTTGTCCTGCTTCACCTGATTGACCAGCTTGGCAACGTCTGCGGCGGATGGTTCGGAGTCGGTCGAGACCCCTTGCGGGGCGAGGAAGGTCAGGCCGTATGCATGTTCGAAATAGCCGAAGGCGTCGTGCGAGGTGATGACGACGCGCTTGCTCTCTGGGATCGAGGCAATTGCCGCTTTCACTTCACCTTCGACCGCATCAAGCTTCTTGGTGTAGGCGGCGGCATTGGTCTGATAGCTGACGCAGCCTTCCGAATCGGCCGCGCAGAAAGCCTCGGCGATGTTCTTCACATAGATCCTGGCGTTGGCAATCGACTGGAATGCGTGGGGATCGGTGACCGTCTTGCCGCCGCCGGTGCCGGCACCTTCGGCCGCGTCGGCATCGGCGAATTCAGGCTTGAAATCGATCGGCGTCACGCCCTTGGTCAAGGTGATGATCGAGGCCTTGGTGGCACTGGCATCGACCAGCCGCTGCAGAAAACCTTCGAAATGCAGGCCGTTGACCAGCACGATGTCGGCCTTGGCCATGGCCACCGCATCGGCCGGGCTCGGCTCGTAGACATGGGCATCGCCATCCGGCCCGACGATGGTGGTGACATCGATGCGGTCGCCGCCGACATTTTTGGCGAAATCGGCAATGACGGTGAAGCTGGCGACCACTTTCAGCGGGGCCGCGAAGGCCGACGATGCGCCAAAGGCGGTTAATGTTATAACGCTCATCGCCAGGGCGGCATGGATGGATTTCAGCATAGAGGGGTCTCCTTCTAGGGGCGGGGATCAGGCCGTTCTGTGACGGTGATGGATGATGCGCGCGCGCAGGATGCCGCGCGTGCCAAACAGGATCGAGGCGAAATAGACGACGCCGGCCGACAGGATGATGGCCGGGCCGGATGGCAGCGAGGCGTGATAGGACAAAAGCAGCCCGGCGACGCAGGATGCGAAGCCGATCAGTACGGCCAGCACGCACATCGGCTCGACGCGAACCGTCCAGAAGCGGGCGGCCGCGGCCGGCAGCATCATCAGCCCAACCGATAGAAGCGTGCCGAGCGCCTGGAAGCCGCCGACGAGGTTGAGTACGACAAGGCCGAGGAAGATGAAATGCACCGGGCTGCCGAGCCGGCTGACCGAGCGCAGGAACAGCGGGTCGAGGCATTCGGCGACCAGCGCCCGCCAGAAGATGGCGAGGCTGACCAGCGTCACCGCGACGATGCCGCCGATCAGCGTCAGGGCCTCGTCATTGAGCGCCAGCACGGTGCCGAACAGCACATGCATGAGATCGACGCTGGAACCGCGGATCGACACCATCAGCACGCCGATGGCGAGCGAAATCAGGTAGAAAGCCGCCATCGAGGCGTCTTCGCGCTGGATGGTGAAACGCGAGACGGCGCCGGCGCCGAGCGCGACGATGACGCCGGCGATCAGGCCGCCGATGGTCATCGGCAGGATTTCCAGCCCATAGAACAGGAAGCCGGCGGCTGCACCGGGCAGGATTGCGTGCGCCATGGCGTCGCCCGACAGGCTCATGCGCCGCAGCATAAGGAAGACGCCGATCGGGCAGGCGCCGAGCGACAGCATCAGCGAGCCGATCAACGCCCGCTGCATGAAGGCGAAATCGGCGAAGGGCGCGATGACTAGGCCGTAAAGCATGTCCATCAAGCAGCCCTCGGTCCGACGCCATGTTGGTGATCGTGATCGTGGCCATGGTGATCGTGACCATGAGCGTCCTCGCCCGGCTCGCACCAGGGTGCATTTTCTTCCCAGGCCTCGTGAAAACGGCGGGCGCGCAACAGATTTTCAGGCTTCAGCGTTTCCCGGGTTTCGCCCCAGGCGATCGGCTGGCGGGCCAGAAGCAGCGTTTCGGGGAAATTCTGCCGCACCAGATCCAGATCGTGGACGACGACCATGATGGTGCGTTCCTCGCCATGCCAGTGCTTGATCAGCGCAATGAGGTCGCCGACCGTCTTGGCGTCGACGGCGTTGAAGGGTTCGTCGAGCAGGATGAGGTCGGCGTCCTGCAGCAGGACACGGGCAAACAGCGTGCGCTGCAGTTGGCCGCCCGACAGCGTGTCGATCGGCCGCTTTTCAAAACCGCCGAGGCCCACCGCCATCAGCGCCTTGCTGACGTCATCGCGATCTTCCCTAGTGTAGCGGCCAAGCAGGCCGCGCCGTGGCCACAGGCCGAGCGAAACCAGATCCACCACCCGCGCCGGAAAGGACCGGTCGAGCTCCGATTGCTGCGGCAGATAGGCGGCACGTACACCGGGTGCGCGGACAACCTCGCCGGCCATCGGCTTCAGGACGCCGACAATACCTTTCATCAGCGTCGATTTGCCGGAGCCGTTGGCGCCGACCACAGCGGTCAGCGAGCCCTTGCGGATGGTGCCGTCGAGATGATGGATCGCCGGATGGCTGCCGTAGCCAAGCGTCAGGTCGCGGAATGTCAGGCAGGTATTT
>NZ_RZPF01000254.1:0-7930 GCF_004022735.1 Mesorhizobium sp. M7A.F.Ca.AU.001.01.1.1 | reverse complement strand
GTCATGGATGGATTTATGCACCAGCACGCGTTCGGTGGCCGTGCAGATCTGCCCGGCATTGGCAAAGCAGCCGGCCCCCACCTGGGCGGCGGCCATGTCGATATCGGCATCGGCTAGCACGATGGTCGGGCCGTTGCCGCCCATTTCGAGCAGAAGCGGCTTGCCCGCGCCACGCCGGGCGATCGTCGCGCCGGTGGCGGAACTGCCGGTGAAGCCGATGGCATGGGTGCCCGGATGAACGACGGCCTCGTCGCCCACCTCCGCACCATCTCCCAGAACGAGATTGATGGCGCCGTCCGGCAAGCCCGCCTCGATGAAGCATTCGACAAGTGCCGTGGCAATCAGCGATGTCGTCGGCGCCGGCACCCAGACAACGGTGTTGCCCGTTGCGACGGCCGGTCCGAGATAGTAGAGGCAGGGCAGGGCGAGCGGGAAATTCCATGGCGTGATGATGGCAAAGATGCCCTTCGGCTGCAGGAAGCTGAAGGCGCGCTTGTTGGCATCGGCCAGGGGAAACGCCGCCGTCTCCAGCCACTTCATCTGCTCTGCCGCATTGCGGAAACCGAGAGCTGCCGCCGATGCTTCGGCCTTTGCCTCGCTGTGGAAGGGCTTACCCTGTTCCAGGCAGAGCAGGTGGGCAAGCTCTTCGGCGCGCCTGTCGATCGCGTCGGCGATGCGTATGCACAATTGAGCGCGTGCGAAGGTTCCCATCTTGCGCATGGTCCCGCGTGCGCCTTCGGCGGCTTTCACCGCGCGACCGACATCGGCGCGGGTGGAAAGGGAGAGATAGCCGAGATGCTCGCCCGTCGAAGGACTATCGATTTTCAGGAATTTGCCCGAGCTGCCGGCAATCCACTCGCCGCCGATGCGGTTGATGCCGATGCGGGCGGCTGCTTCCGGCTCCGAGACGATCGCCATGCCACGCAGGTTGGGGCCTTCGAGAGAAGATTTGAAATGGACTGTCATCATGCGTTCCTTTGGCCGAATTCGGATTGGATGTTCAAAATGGCGGCGCGGCTGCGTTCCACGGCTGCGATGAAAAGTCTGCTGCCGGCCTCCGCGCTTGCCTGCGATGGCGTGCCGATGACGCCGTTGTCGCGGATGGCTTCGAAACGGCGCCAGACGGTGACGGCCGGCGCGGCGTAAAGGTGAGGATCCGGCCAGGATGGCGGAGTGCCGCCTGGCGGGATGAGATCGCGGCGAACGCTGTCGCCAAGCACATGCATCATCAACGACGTTTCAAGCGCGCAAGCGTGACCGGTGCCTGTGGCGGCATCGGGCAGGGCCTGCGCCGCCACGTCGGCGATGAGATCGAAATACGAGAAACCCGCGGTGACGATGCCACGCTTGCCAAGGGTGGTGATCGCCACCTGGATGGCGGCGCGGTTTCCGCCATGGCCGTTCAGCATGACCGGCAGGAAGCCGTCTTCGGCAAGGCAGGTGCAGAGATCGACGAGAACGGCGATGAAGATCTGCGGGCTGAGGCTCATGGTGCCGGAGAAAGAGCGATGATGCTCGGACGAGCCATAGGCGAAAGGTTCGGCGACACGGATGGAGGCCTGTCCTTCCGCCGCGGCGAGCGCAACCGCTTCCGCAAGCCAGCAATCGACGCCGAGCGGCAGATGCGGGCCATGTTGCTCGACAGCGCCGAGCGGTAGAATGACGACGGGTTTATGCACGCCGGCTGTCGCGTGTCTTTCCGTATCCGGGGAGGTCATCAGCGCAAAGCTGGATCCAGGCGGGATCGGCAAGGCCGGAGCTGGCTCGTTCATCGTGCTGCCTCGACAAGCCGGGCCTTGGCGTAGGTCATGCCGGAATCGGCCAGGAGAGCGACCATGATGATTGCTCCCTTGTAGAGTTCGAGGCTGGACGGGTCCGTGCCGAACACCCGAAGCGCTGTCGTCAGCAGGCTGACGATCAGCGCGCCGACGACCGCGCCCCACACCGTTCCCCTGCCGCCGAAAATACTGGTGCCGCCAAGTACGGCCGCGGCGATCGCGTCCAGAAGCAGCGAGGTCCCGCCGATGTTGGGCGTCACGACCGGCACCCGGCTGATCATGATCACGGCTGTCAGGAAGACGAAGATACTGGAGGCGCAATAGACGAGGATCGTGTGTTTCGTCACCGGGATGCCGGCAAGTTCCGCGGCTCCGGCATCCGATCCGAGCGCATAGGTACGCAGCCCGAAACGGCTGTGCCGCATCAGGATTGCTGCTACGGCGACGATCAGCAGCGTTGCGAAAATGACATTGGGAATGCCGAAGCTGCGTTCGATGCCGACCGCGCGAAGCGTCGGATCCTTCAGCATCAGGACGCCTTTGGAGGCAACGGCAAGCGTTGCGCCCTGCAGCGCGACCATTGTGGCCAATGTCGTCACGAAGGGCGGTATCTTCAACAGTGCGATAACGGCGCCGTTCGCGAGGCCGATCACCACCATCACGGCAAAGCCGACGAGCAAGGCAAGCGGCAGGCTGGCGCCGCCGTCGATCAGGCTGGCGATGAAGACGGCACAGAAGGCGACGCCGACGCCGGCGGACAGGTCGATGCCTGCCGTCAGCAGAACGATCAGGGCGCCAAGCGCCAGTATGGCGATCGGGGTCGCCTGGGCGACGATGTTGATGAGGCTGGCGGTTGAAACGATGCGGGCGTCGATGAGCGCGAAGATCGCCAGCAGGATGACCAGCAGGATCAACGGCGAGAGGTCGAGAAAGCGCCTGCACCAAATGTTCTGTTGGCGGGTCATGAGGGTTCTCTCATCGGATGTGCCAATCTTCGACCGGTTCGCGCAGGCCTGATTTGACGCTGCGCAGGATTGCATCATTGACGGCGACGGCGCGCAGGGCGTCGTCGAGCGGCATCACGAAAGGGGTTTCGTCGCGAACCGCGGAAATGAAATGGTGGACCTCCTCGAAGAGATCCCCGGTGATGCGGCCATTGACGGTCGGCCAGTGCAAGGCGTCGGGCTGCGACCACTGTCCATGCGATAGGATACGTAGACCGTGGTCGCGCACGTCGAGGTCGATCATGCCTTCGGTGCCGATGATTTCGGTGCGCGCCCAGATGCCGGTCGGAACGGTCGGTGGCAGCGTCCAGCCGAAGTAGAGCTGTCCGCTCATTCCGTTCGACAGCTCGACGGTGGAGAAGATCGCGTCTTCGGAGCGAACTCCGAGCGAAGGCATGAGCTTGGCGACCGATCGGGAGTAGACGGCGATGATGTCTGAACCTGAGATCCATTGCAGCGCATCCACGTCGTGCACGCCGAGGTAGAAGCAGACGCTCGAGTTTCCGTTCATGCGAAGACCGACTTCGCGATTGGTGAAACGGCCGCTGCTGCCGTGGATCGGCTCGCCGATCCGCCCGGATTTCACCGCTGCCGCGGCTTCGCAATAGCGCGGGTCGAACCGCAGGATGTGGCCGACCAACAGACGCGCGCCGTTTCTCTCCGCCGCTTTCGCAATCGCCTTGGCAGCGGAAAGATCATGAGCCATCGGTTTTTCGAGCAGCACCGGCTTGCCGGCATCGAGCAGAGTGCGGCAGACGTCTTCATGCAGCGTATCGGGTGCCGCCACTATGTAGGCGTCGGCGGCATTGGCAGTCAGCGCGGCGGCGGCATCGGTGAAATGCCGGACGCCGAAATCGGACGCGGCCTTGCTTCCCGAGGCAGCGTTCGGATCAACGAATGCCGATAGTTCCGCGACAGGGCTCTCGGCAACCACCTGCGCATGCAGGAGACCCATGTAGCCGGCACCGACGATGGCGATCTTCAATTTGCTCAAAGGGTCCTCCTTACAGGCATGGTGCAAGGTTGGATGCTGGCCGGGGTGCGCAGGCTGGTGGTGTGATCGTGCGATCACCGAAGGCCAGCGTCATCACATCTTCTTCCGTCGCCCCACGCGCCAGCGTGCCGACAGAGTGGCCTTCGCGCATGACGACGATGCGGTCGGCAACGCCGAGGACCTCGGGCAACTCGCTCGACACCATGAGGATCGCCGCGCCCTCGGCCTTCAATCTTGCGATCAGGTGATGGAGTTCGGACTTTGCGCCGACGTCGACGCCGCGTGTCGGCTCGTCGAGCAGGATGATCTTCGGCTTGGTGGCAAGCCATTTGCCGATGACGACCTTCTGCTGATTGCCGCCCGAGAGTTCGATGGCCATCTTGTCGGGCTGGGCCGGCCGCACGCCGAGTGAGCCGATGAGATCGCGCGCGAGAGCCAGGATGTGGCGAGGTCTCAGCAGGCCGAAGTGACTGTTGTCGCGAATCCAGGCGAGGGACAGGTTATCCCTGATCGACATCGTGCCGACAAAGCCTTCCAGATGCCGGTCTTCCGGTATGTAGACGATGCCGGCGCGATTGGCGGTCTTGGTGTCGCCGCTGGTCTGCTGCCCGCCGAAAATTCTGAGGGTGCCGCCATGCATGGGATCGAGGCCGGCAATCAGCCTGAGCACTTCGGAGCGGCCGCTGCCCATCAGGCCGGCGAGCGCGACGATTTCGCCCCTGCACACGCTGAGCGTCGCAGACTTCAAGAGCTTGCCATCGGAGATGTTGCTGATCTCGATCGCGGTCTCGCCGACTTGCGCTTTGAGATAGGGGAAGATGTCGCCGACATCGCGCCCGACCATCATGGAGACGATCTCGGCCTCGCTGGTCTGGCTGGTCTGGCGCTCGCCGATGAAGCGCCCGTCACGCAGAACGACGACGCGGTCGCACTGGCTGAAGATCTCTTCCATCTTGTGCGAGATGTAGAGGATGCCGGCGCCGCGAGCTCTCAGCCTGTCGATCAGGTCATAGAGCTGGTCGCGCTCGCGGTTGGAGAGCGCGCTGGTCGGCTCGTCCATGATGAAGAACCAGGCATCGGACAGAACGGCACGGGCGATTTCCACCATCTGCCGGTGCCCGACGGAAAGCGTTCGCAGTTCCGCGCCAATGTCGATATCGAGCGACAGCTCGTCCATGATGGCTTTCGCATCGCGCCGCATCCGGGCCCGGTCGAGAAATCCCAGGCGGGTGTGCGGTTCGCGGCCGATGAAGAGATTCTCCGCCACGGTCAGGTCCGGCGAAAGGCTGAAATGCTGATGGATGACGCTGATGCCCTTGGCGGCGCTGGGGGAGTGGAACTGGACGGCGTTGCCGTCGATGACGATCTCACCCTCGTCCGGGCGATGTAGACCGGAAATGCACTTCACCAGCGTCGATTTCCCGGCCCCGTTCTCGCCGGCAAGTCCCACCACCTCGCCGGCCGAGACGGCAAAGCTGACACCGTCGAGTGCCTTGACGCCCGGAAAAGACTTGCCAAGCCCGCGCAAGGCGATGCTGTGTTTGCCGACCGATGTTGCGGCGGTGTTGCGGGGCGACGGGGTGGACTTGCGGCCACCGGTCTTGAACAAGGCGGCGACACTCTCCGGCTGGCTGGTGAGAACGGCCACCAGAATGAGGCTCGCGGTGACGAAATAGATCAGGATCTGCGGCACCTGCAGGAACGACAGGCCGGTGTTGATGACGCCCAGCAGCAGCGCCCCGATCGCCGTTCCCCAGATCGAGCCCTGGCCGCCGGAGAGTTTCGTGCCGCCGATGATCGCGGCTGTGATGGCTGTAAATTCAAGGCCGGTGCCGGCAAGCGGCTGTGCCGAACCAAGGCGGCCGATGGTGAGGATCGCGCCGAGCCCGGCTGTCGCACCGGCAATCAGGTAGACGGAGATGCGCACGAGGTCGACGGGAACCAGAGAGGCCCGCGCCGCCCCCGCATTGCCGCCGATCGCATAGATCCAACGCCCGTATACCGTTCGATTGAGCACGAACCACCAGAGGCTCAGGCAGATGGCGGCGATGATGACGGAGACCGGCAGCAGGCCGATTGTCTCGCGTCCGGCGAAAAGCAGGACCGGATCGGCGACCGCGATGCTGGATGCGCCGGAGAGACTGAGCGCCAGGCCGCGCGCGAACGCCATGGTGGCGAGCGTTGCGATGAAAGGGGAGATGCCGGCAAAGCCGATCAGCGCTCCATTGAGCAGACCTATCGCGGCACCGCCACCGATCGCGGCGAGAAGGCTCAGGCTCGCCGAGCCGGTTGCCGTATAGGCAAGACCCGCGGCGATGCCGGAACAGGCGAGGTTGCTGCCGACGGAAATATCGATGCCGCGCGCGATGATCACGGCCGTCATGGCAAAGGAGATGAGGGCGATGACCGCACTCTGCTGCGCGATGCTGACAAGGTTGCCGGTCGACAGAAAGCGCGGATCGATCCAGCCGAAGACGGCGATGGCGACCAGCAGCACCGCGATGAGAACCGGTTCGTTGCGCCGTAGTAACGGAGAGGTCCAGGACTGGAACATGGGTCGGTCCTCTTATCGAGCATCATGCGCGGTCACCACGGAAGCGGCGACGGCGATCGTCAGGAAAAGGGGACGCCGGATGATACGTCATCCGGCGCTTGAGCCGCTTTAGGCTGTTACTTTGCCAGGGTCATGGCGGTCGCCGGAACCTTGGGACCGAGTTGCTCGGTATAGTTCTTGGCTTCCACCGCCTCCTTGTCGGTGTTGATGTATTCGAAGGTGAGGCCATCCGCCTTGAGCTTCGCCGCCGTCGCATCCGAGGTCACGAAATAGGTCGGCATGTAGAGATCCTGCGGCAGCTTTTCGCCGTTGGCCAGGCGAGCGGCAACGGCGATGTTCCAGTAGCCGACACGATAGGCGCCGGTCAGCACGTCCATCACCATCTTGCCGTCGTCGATCAGCGGCTTCATCTCGGCGTCGCCGTCATAGCCGCCGTAGAGCAGCTGGGTTCCCATCGAACTGGCAACGGAATCGGCTGCCAGGCAAAGGCTGTCGGAGATGCAGCCGATGGCCTTCAGGTCCGGATAGGTGGTGAGCCATGTCTGGGCGGCATTCGTTGCCTTGGCTGCGTCCCAGCCGGTCGGCTCGATGCCGACGACCTTGATGTCCGGAAACTCCTTTTTCAGGGTTTCGACAAAGCCTTTTTCGCGCGTGTCGGACACGAAGTTGCCACGCGAACCGACGAGCAGGGCGACTTCGCCCTTGCCGCCAAGCGACTTGCCGAGCGCGCGGGCAACCATCGACATGTTGTCGTAGTCCGGATAGAGCGTCGAATAGTTCGAGCCTGCCTCGACCTTGTTGCCCATGGTGATCACCGGAATGCCGGCGGCAGTGGCTTTCTGGATCACCGGAATGACCGCGTTCTTGTCGATCGGATCGATCAGGATCGCGCTGACGCCCTGATTGATGAAATTCTCGATGATGCTGACCTGTTTTTCCAGGCTACCCTCGGCGCTCTGCCAGGTGGATTTCACCCCATAGTCGGCGGCAGCCACGTCGCCGGCTTCCTTCATGCGGACAAAGAAGGAGTTCTGCAAGTCGATTGCCGCAAGTCCAAGAACCTTTTCCGCGGCAAGCGAGGGCGTTGCGATGGCGAGTGCAAGCAGAGCAATGGATGCTTTCAGGGAAATGCGCATGTTTCAGTTCTCCTCTTGTTGCGACAGGACGATTCTTCGCCTCTTTTTCATGTCCCGCACGACGACCGTCCCAGCGACAGGCATTCCGGCGGTATTCCGCGGCACTCGTGCCGTATCCATGTCGGGCCGCGTCTTGCGTGGACCGGCCTTTCTCGACCTCAGCCGTTCAGGCCTTCGACACCGGCGCCGCAGACAAGCCCGGCGATGCGGGCGCCGCGCGGTGGCTTGAAAGCTCCGCTCATCAACGCGGCCAGCGATGCCGCGCCGCTGAGGTCGGCGGCGATGCCGAATTCGAACCAGAGCAATTCAGCGGCTTTCTGCATGTCCGCATCCTCGACAAGGACGATGTCGTCGACGTGCTTGGCGACGATCTCGTAGATACTTTCGTCCGTGCGGCCGCAGGCCATGGTCGCCACCTTCGTCGTTATCTCGGGCAAGCGAACGACACGGCCGGCAGTCAGGGA
>NZ_RZPF01000253.1:0-7979 GCF_004022735.1 Mesorhizobium sp. M7A.F.Ca.AU.001.01.1.1 | reverse complement strand
CTACTGGTTTGACATCGTCAACAGCCAGCTTCTGGAAAAGCGGCTGTCCGGCGGCGCGACCACCGTCCATGAGCTTGGCCAAATGGCGAGCGCCATCGCCGTCATCGACGACAAGCGCCAGCTGATCGCCGCCGAGACCGGCCTTTATGTCCGCGATGTCGCGACCGGCAAGCTGACGCTGCACACGCCTGTCGAGGCCGACAATCCGGTCACGCGCTCCAACGATTCCCGCGTCCATCCCTGTGGTGCCCTGTGGATGGGCACCATGGGCAAGGGCGAGGAAAAAGGCGCGGGTTCGATCTACTGGTTTTTCAAGGGCGAACTGCGCCAGCTGTTTTCGGACATCACCGTCTCCAATTCGATCTGTTTTACCGAGGATGGGGCGATCGCTTACTACACCGACACCTCGACCGGGATGCTGATGCGCGTCGCCTGCGACCCGGCGACCGGTCTGCCTGCCGGTGAGCCCAAGCTGTTCGTCGACCACCGCTCGGCCAAGGGCTATGTCGACGGGTCGGTGCTCGACCGCGACGGCATCCTGTGGAACGCCGTCTGGGGCGGCAGCGTCATCGAAGCCTACGGACCCGACGGCAAGCTCGTCCGCACGGTCGCCATGCCGGTGACGCAGCCATCCTGCCCAGCCTTCGTCGGCGCCAAGGCCGACCGGCTGGCGGTCACCTCCGCCTGGTCGGGCAAGGATGAGAAGCAGCGTCTGCTGGATCTGCAGGGCGGCATGACCTTTCTGCTCGATATTCCCGTCAACGGCCGCTTCGAGCCGCGCGTGCTGATCGCCTGATCGAACTGGATTCTACGGTCGGACGGTGCGTTGTCACGCCACCGCCCGCACCGTGTCGGTTTCGCGAGAGCCTGACGTCTCGACCATGCGATGGTAGGTGATCGTACCGCCGGGAATCGTTCATCTCATGCCAAGCCGTAAGCCGAAACTGATACTCATCCATGAGCCGGAAAAGGCTTGTTTCGACCGCCTGGTCGCCGACGGCCATGCGCCGCAGCGCGCAACCGAAATCGCGTCCTATCTGGCGCAGTCGACCGATCTCGCTCCTGAATTCGACGTGCTTGGCCGTGCCTGCCAGGCACGCGGCCTGTCGTTCGCGCCGGTGGGGCTCGACGACGCTGCCAGCGTGCTCGCCGGCGAGCATCCCAGCACAACGCTGGTCTGGACGCTGACCGACGGCATCGCCTATTTCCGCGGCGGCGCGGCGCCCGCTTTGGCGCGACTGGGCGGTTTCAAGACAATCGGCGCCGACGATGCGCTGTTCGCGCTCTGCCAGGACAAGTTCCGCTCCGGCGCCGTGCTCGGCGCGCTCGGCCTGCCGGTGCCACAGGCTGGGCTCGCGCGTGACGGCCAATGGCTGGTCGAGCCGCCGGCCTCGCCCGCCGGCTGGTTCGTCAAGCCCAACCGGCTCGGCGCCAAGATCGGCATCTGGCTGGAGTCGCGCTGCAGCGATCTCGCCCACGCTTTGGAGCTCAGCCGGCGCGTCTTTTCGGCCTATCGCGACGATGTCGTCGTCCAGCCCTACGTCGCCGGCCGCAACGTGCGCGCCAGTTTCCTTAGCCTGATGCCGGGCGCGGGAGTCGAAGTGCTTGGCGTGGCCTTTGTCGATTCAGGCGCCGATTTCCAGACCATGGCCGACAGCCTGGCGCTCTACGGCGACACTGGCGAGGCAGCGAAAGCGGCGGGACATTACGCCGAGCCGGAGCTCGTCGCGGTCGCCGACAGCCAGCCGGCCGCCGACGCCAGGATTCGTGCGATCGCCGGGCGGCTGATGAGCGGGCTCGGCCTGCGCGACGTGTTTTCCATCGATCTCAGGGTCGAGGCCGACGACACCGTCCACCTCATCGAGTTCGAGGTCTGCCCCGGCCTGCCCTGCTTCGATTTCCGCGCCTATTGCCGCCAGCAATGGGGCCTCGAGCTTGCCGATGCCATAGCCGAGACAGCGGCGAGCCGGCTGATCGGCCAAGAGCATCGGGCCTGAAGGCGCGACGGCAGATCGCGGGCCGACGGCGGACGCGTTTCACTACGGCATTCGCTCGACCGCCTGCAAGGCGGGATCCATCTTGTCCCAGGCATGGCCGTGGCTCGTGTAGGTCACCATCTGCGGGCTGAACTGTTCCGGATCGTCGAGGCTGGCCGCATGGACCGCTATGAATTCCGGCATGGCGACGGATATCAGAAAGACCGGCGTTCCGCAGGTTGGACAGAAGGTGTGGATTTTTTCATTGCCGCTGGCGCCCGCCACGCGCCAGGTGCTCACCTCCCCGGTAATGGCCATATCGGTGCGCTGGCCGAAGGTCAGGTAGGATCCGTGGCCGGTGCCTGAGCGCTTCTGGCAATCGCTGCATTGGCAGTGGTTCTGGAAGATAGGCTCGTCATTGGTCTCGTAACGGATCGCGCCGCATGCGCAGCCGCCGGTATAGCGCTTGGTCATTATCGTTCTCCACGGGTCTGATTCTGCTCGAGGTCGCAACATCAGGCCGATTTCGGCTTGGCGAAAATATCGATGCCGCTGCCGGTTTCGAGGAAGGATTTCAGGCTGGACAGCACCGCCGGCCAACCTTGGCTGACGCCTTTCGCCATGCCGCTGCCGGCCTCGAGCTCGTCATGGCTGACGGTCAGCCGCACCATGGTGTCGTATTCCTCGATGGCGAACGTCACCCGGCTGGTTTTCGACGGATCGTCGGCCTGCGAAGCGTTCGCCCAGGTGATGACGAGGCGGGTCGGCGGCGAAATCTCGACGACCTTGCCGACGAGTTCGACGGTCCGTTCGTCATTGGCGCGGATGTGTTCCCATTTCGAGCCCGGCGTCCATTCGGAGACGTTCTCGTGGCCCCAGTAGCGCTTTGCGATCTCGGGCTTGATTATCGCCTCGAACACCTTCTGCGGCGTCGAGCGGATATAGGTCACGTAGACAAAGCTCGTGGTCTCTCTGGTGGTCATTGGTCTTCTCCTTCGAGTTCCTGCTTCAGGTCGTGCAGCAGGCTGAGCCGCTGCCGTTCGAATTTCCGTACCCAGCGCTCGTAGACTTCGTGCAGCGGCACGGGATTGATGAAATGTAGTTTTTCGCGGCCGCGCTTGACCGTGCTCACCAGGTTGGCCGCCTCCAGCAGGTCGAGGTGCTGGGTGGCGGATTGCCTGGCCATGTCCAGATGATCGCAAAGCTGACCGAGCGTCTGCCCGTTCTGCTCGCACAGAAGGTCAAGCAGCCTTCTGCGTGTCGGGTCGCCCAGCGCTTTGAAAACCTTGTCGGCGTCCATCTGCCTCACTCTGTTGTAAGGCATAATATGCAGGTAAATACCTGCATGTCAACCGGCAATCCGACCGGCGTTGAATGACCGCTCGTCGGCACGGCTCCGCACCTGGCAACTGCGCCAGGCAGATCACCGTGAAATCGCGGAGCAAAGATATGTAAAATGAGCCTGCGGGGCTTCAAACGCCGCCAGGCTCTATCCGATTTTGAGCACGTCTCCGGCTAAAACCGGAACTATGCTTGCAGGGGACCTCAGGCGCCCTCGACCAGGACAATTTCGCCGTCGGCGACCTTCTGGCGAATGGCGGCGGCGCGCTGGTATTCCGGCGAATGGTAGCAATCGTGTGCGGCAGCCAGCGATTCGAACTCGATAATGACATTGCGTGCGCGGCCGGGGCCTTCGGCCTTTTCGTACTCGCCGCCGCGCGCCAGGAACTTCGCCCCGAAGCGCTCGAAGGCAGGTTTGGCGGCGGCGACATAGTCCTTGTAGCCTTCCGCGTCGCGCACATCGACACGAGCGATCCAATATCCTTTGGGCATTTTCTTGGTCTCCGAACTTGTTCCTGGAAATCTCAGGCCGAGCGCATCTCGTCGAGGATGGCTTCGGCCGCTTCCCGTTTGTTGGCCGCAGCAATGATCGGACGGCCGACGACGAGGTGGCTGGCGCCGTTGCGAATCGCCTGGCCCGGCGTCACCACACGCTTCTGGTCGCCATGGTCGCTGCCCGCCGGCCGGATGCCGGGCGTCACCACCGCCATGTCGGGTCCCACGATCCGGCGCACCGCCTCGGCCTCCGCGGCCGAGCAGACGATGCCGCCCATGCCGGCATGCAGCGCCTGTTCCGAGCGCCTAAGCACCAGCGTATGCGGATCGTACTCATAGCCGACGTCGATCATGTCCTGCTCGTCCATCGAGGTCAGAACGCTGACGGCAAGCAGGCAAAGGTCGCTGCCTCTGGCCGCCTCTACGGCGGCCTGCATAGCCTTGGGATAGGCGTGAATGGTCAGCATGGTCACGCCCATCTTGACGATGTTCTCGACACCCTTGGCCACCGTGTGGTCGATGTCGAGCAGCTTCATGTCTAGGAAGACGTTGGTGCCGCCGCTGGCCAGCTCCCTGGCGAAGTCGAGCCCGCCGGCGAAGGCAAGCTGGTAGCCGATCTTGTAGAAGGAGACGATGCCGTCGAGTTCGCGCACTGCCTGCTCGGCTTGCTTCACTGTCGGCACGTCGAGGCCGACGATGAGCCGGTCGCGCATGCTATTGGCGATCATGCCTCGATCCGGGTGGACAGCAGGCGCGAGGTCTCGATCAGCGTGCGGCATAGGTGCTCCATCGATTTGTGCAGTCTTTCGTCACGGAAATTTCCATCCTCGTCGAAGGCGTCACCGCCGTCGGGCACCGAGCATTCCGGCGTCACCACCTCCATCTGGCAACGCACCAGCACCGCGCGCAGATGGTTGATGCAGCGGATACCGGCAAAGTGCCCGTTGGAGGACGAGCAAAGGCCAACGACCTTGCCGGCCAGCGGCCTGACTGGCCGGCCACCATCCCTGCGCACCCGGCTCACCCAGTCGATCGTGTTCTTGAGCAGCGGCGGAATGGAGCCGTTATATTCGGGCGTGGCGATCAGCAGCCCGTCATGGGCCATGATGAGACGGCCGAGTTTCTGGGCGTTTTCGGGAACGCCTTTTTCCTTTTCCAGGTCTTCGTCCATGATCGGCAGGGGGTATTCGGCGAGCGAGATGCGGGTCACCTCGGCACCTTGCATGGCGAGTTCCTTTTGCGCCACGTCGGCGGCCCTGCCGCTATAGGCGCCGCTGCGCACCGAGCCGGCGAAGACGAGGATTTTCGGGATCACTGCCATTGGCCACCCTTGTTCCCGGACAGGTACAGCCAAGGACGGCTCAAATCAACGGCTGGATAGGATAGGGGAATAGGGCAGTAGGGAATATGGGAGTAGAAAATAGCCTGGAAATGGAACCCTTCATCCCTACTCCCTTACTCCCCTATTGCCTTATTCCCTTCTCACTAGTGCGCTTCGCGGCGATAGATCCACAGCTGCGTCGGCGGAATGTTGCGGAGGATGAAATCGAAATGTTTGACCGTATAATTGCCGCGGCCGGGTGGGATCGGCGACATCGGGCCATAGGTCAACTGCACGATCGGCCGTCCGGCCGGGATGCGGTCGAGCAGGCTCTCGATATAGGCGATGCGCTGGGCGACCGGAAAGTTGAGCAGCGGCACGCCCGAAACGACGGAATCGAAGATCATCCCGCTCTTGTCGCCAAGCGTGGCGTTGAGGTTGAAGGCGTCGCCCTCGATGACGTTGACGCCGGGATAGAGCCGCCGCAGGTGACGAACGAAATCCGTGGAATATTCGACAGCGTAGAGGTTTTCGGGGCGTACGCCCTGGGCGAGGATGGCGCGGGTGATGACGCCGGTACCGGGACCGACCTCGAGCACTGGCAGGCCGGATTTAGGATTGACGATCGAGGCCATCTTGCGCGCGGTGATCGAACTGGTCGGCACGATCGAGCCAACCGTCTTCGGCTTGTCGATCCAGCCCTTGAAGAATTTGAGTTCGTCGTCGAACTTTTCGACAAGCGCCTTCCGCAGTCCAGGGCCACGTGTCATGCAAGCTCTCCTCAGCGCTCCCCGCAAAGTTACTTAGCACCTGAGCGGTGCTAGGCAAGGCGCGGCCGGACGCATGTCGTGGATAAGATAATTTTCGTCGCGTCTCAAGGGGTGACGCGATTCAAGGATTTACGCGTGGCAAATCGGCTTACGCGGGCCAAAGTGCATCAACGCTCGCCGAAAGACTCGAAGAAATCCTTCATACGGGCGAAAAAGCCGCTCGATTGAGGCGAATTGTCCTGCGAGGAGAGCTGTTCGAACTCCTCCAGAAGTTCGCGCTGGCGCCGGGTCAGGTTCTGCGGCGTCTCGACCGCGGTCTGGATGTAGAGGTCGCCGACATTGGGCTGGCGCAGCACAGGCATGCCCTTGCCCTTGAGGCGGAACTGGCGCCCGTTCTGTGTGCCTTCGGTCACCTTGACCTTGGTCTGCGTGCCGTCCAGCGTCGTCACCTCGAAGGAGCCGCCAAGGGCTGCCGTCGTCATCGAGATCGGCACCTTGCAATAGAGATCGGCGCCGTCGCGCTGGAAGAACTCGTGCGGTTTGACCGCCAGGAAAATATAGAGGTCGCCCGAGGGCCCGCCGCGCAGGCCGGCTTCGCCCTCATTGGCAAGGCGGATGCGGGTGCCGTCCTCGATGCCGGCCGGGATGTTGACCGACAGCGAACGCTCCTCGGTGACGCGGCCCTGGCCGGCGCATTTCGGGCACGGATCCTTGATCGTCTGGCCGCGCCCCTGGCATTGCGGGCAGGTCCGCTCGATCGAGAAGAAACCTTGCGTGGCGCGCACCTTGCCGTGGCCGTTGCACATCGAGCAGGTGACGGGCTGGGTGCCGGGCTTGGCGCCGCTGCCCGAACATTCAGAGCACGAGATCGACGCCGGCACCCGGATCTGTGCGGTCTTGCCGGCAAAAGCCTCTTCCAGGGTGATTTCCATGTTGTAGCGCAGGTCGGCGCCGCGCTCGCGGCCGCCCGACGAGCGGCGCTGGCGCCCGCCCATCATGTCGCCGAAAATGTCCTCGAAAATGTCGGCGAAGCCGCCGGCGCCAAAGCCCTGGGCCCCGCCATTCATGCCGCCCTGTTCGAAGGCGGCGTGGCCGAAGCGGTCATAGGCCGCGCGCTTCTGCGGGTCTTTCAGCGTCTCGTAGGCTTCGTTGATTTCCTTGAACTTGTGCTCGCAGGAATGGTCGCCGGGGTTGCGATCGGGATGGAACTGCATGGCGAGCTTGCGGAAAGCGCTCTTGAGCTCCTTCTCATCGGCGCCTTTTTGCACGCCCAGCGTCTCGTAGAAATCAGCTTTCATTTTTTCCCGCTGTCCGGATGCTCAACGTCTTGAAGCATTGTTGCGTCTCTTGCCGGCACTGACGCTTCGATTTAGGTGCGATGGAAGGGGGATGCCAGTGTCGACGCGGCTTTGCCTGCATTTTTTCAGCAAGGCCCGCTGTTTTTCTGCAAGGGGTTGCAAAAAAGCCCGGCCTTCGCCGGGCTTTTCGCTTTATCTTGCCGTCAAACGGTTCAGGCCGACTTCTTCTTGTCGTCGTCCTCGTCGATTTCCTCGAAATCGGCGTCGACAACGTCACTGTCCTTGGCGGCGTCCGCCTTGGCGTCGGCTTCCGCCGCTTCCTTCTGCGAAGCCTCGTACATGGCCTGGCCAAGCTTCATAGAAGCCTCGGCCAGCGCCTGGCTCTTGGCTTCGATGTCGGCCGCGTCGTCGCCTTCGGTCGCGGTCTTCAGCGCCGCGATCGCGTCGGAGATCGCCGTGCGCTCGCCTTCCGAAACCTTGTCGCCATATTCCTTCAGCGACTTCTCCGAGGAATGCAGCAGCGCTTCGGCCTGGTTGCGGGCCTCGACCAGCGCACGCCGCTTCTTGTCGGTCTCGGCATTGGCCTCGGCGTCCTTGACCATCTTCTCGATGTCGGCGTCCGAAAGACCACCCGATGCCTGGATGCGGATCTGGTGCTCCTTGCCGGTGCCCTTGTCCTTGGCCGAAACGTTGACGATGCCGTTGGCGTCGATGTCGAAGGTGACCTCGATCTGCGGTACGCCGCGCGGCGCCGGCGGAATGCCGACCAGGTCGAACT
>NZ_RZPF01000252.1:0-7987 GCF_004022735.1 Mesorhizobium sp. M7A.F.Ca.AU.001.01.1.1 | reverse complement strand
CCTCATAGGCTTCGGTCACGCCGCGCAGGAAATCCAGCGCGCCGTGACCGAAGCCTATGAGGAGCACGAGAAGCCGCAGGAAGATGGGCTGATGAAGGTCTACGAGCGCTACATGAAGGAGAACGGCGCGCCGAAATCGATGGCCGATATCGGCACCTATCTGCACCTGATCAAGGATGCCGAGCCCCGCTTCACCGGTCGCGCCATCAAGAATGTCACCGACGCCATCAAGATGCGCGCCATGGACATCGAGCTTCCCGACGATTGGTTCGAGAAGCCGGAAGTCTTCATGCACAAGGGCTACGACGAGAAGAAAGCGATGATCGAGGAACTGCGCGGGCCGTTCTCGATGGACATGGTCATGCAGGAGATCAACCGCTACGCCGACTCGGAGTTCCGCTATTCCGACAAGTCCGACGACTCCGCCGTGGAAAAACTGCTGCGCGACGCCCGCCTGCGCGAACGGGCTGCGCGCGAGATGGAGGAGATGAAGAAGAAGGGGCTATGGAATGCGTGAGCTGCGCCGGCCTTCCCTTCACCCCTTGTGGGAGAAGGCAAGATGAGCCCCGCCAAGAAACCCGATCTCCTGCGCGACAATGAGCTGATCTATGGCCGGCTGCTGACGGTCGACGAGCCGCATCTGATCCAGCGCTACAACAAGGCGCTCGCCGCATTCGGCTTGAAGCCGACCAAGCTGAAGACCTTCCAGATCGATCGCACCGGCTTTTCGCCCGAAGTGGCCGAGGAATGCGACGACTACGACTATCTCGATCCCAACGAGGTCAACCGCCGTTTCATCATCCTGACGCCGTCGCAGATCGACCTGCCGGTGGTGCACACCGCCTTCTCCAACACCTCGCAGCTGATGTTCGAGTTCATGTCCAAGAACCAGCGCGCCATCGATGCGCTGACGATCAAGGATGTCATCTACGGCGAGATCGAGGATTCCGTTCCCAAGGTCAACGATATCGAGGACCTGCTGTCGATCAGCCAGGTCGAGTTCAAGGTGCTGTCGGCTGAGGATGTGCTGGGCAAGGCCGCCGAGCTCGGCAAGCTCGTCGACCGGTTGAAGCAGGAGCCCGACGCCTGGCGCGACAGCGCCATGCTGAACCGCATGGTCGAGCTCGCCAAGATCTGCGGCGACATCCGCGAGAACGCGCTGGTGCCCGACCAGGTGATCTTCCGCCACAACGCCTACTGGACCAGCCATTTCGGTGGCCTTTACGTCTTCGTCGACCCGGATGTGACGACAGTGATCAGCGATCCTGCGGCGCCAGGCTTCCGCCGTTCGCGGCCGTGGCAGGTCAGCTATCTCTCCATTAACGACGCCGACAAGGTGTTCAAGTTCCTCGCCACCACCGGCCGCATCGAGTTGCCGCGCGCCTCCTGGGTCGAGGCCTCGGGCTACCTCGAGCACCGCGCCGAGATGGTGGTGCGCGCGCTGATCCGCGATGCCGAGCCGAACCGCAACTTGACCAATGTCGACAAGGTCTGGCTGCAGACCTGGTTCCAGAGCCATGCCGACCTGATCACCAGGGACGGCAATTTCCCTTTCCTCAACGCCGCCAAGCGCGAGATCGCCCAGCTCGGCCACCTGAAGATCGAGGATGTCTTCCCGCAGCAGCGCTTCCTGGTGATCCGCGCCAAGCCTGACCATCCTGACGCCTGGCTGACCAACCGGCTGATCTCGGATTTCGTGCCGTCGGACTTCGTCTCGCGCTACATCTTCAACAAGGACGGCTTCTACAAGGACTATGGCGGCTTCAGCGACGCCTGGCGATCGCATGTTGTGGACGTTCTCAAAACCACATATTTGAAGGACAAGGTGGCGTTTCGCACGCGCCTCTACGGCCTGACTGACTAGAACGAAATGAACCGTTATTTCGTTCTAACTTCTTGTTTTGGCGCATAATGTTATCCAAAAAGTCTGCAACTTTTTGGCATCATGCTTGAGGGGGTGACACAGCCATGCTCGATCCGATCGTGAACTTCTTCACCCGCATTTTCCAGTGGATCGGCCGCGGTATCGGGCTTTTGATCGGCGTCATCCTGTGGCCGTTCCTGTGGGCCGGACGCTGGTACACGCAACGCGGCTGGATCCTCAAGGCGGCGGTCGGCCTTGCTCTGCTGGTGCTGATCGGCCTCTATGCCAATTTCTTCTACGCCACCCAGTGGTGGAACAATTTCAACCCGAACTATCCAGACACCTACACGTTCGAGAAGCGCAATGTCTCCGCTGGCGAACAGGTCTCCGCCGGCGCCGGCACCGACACGGCCAAGACCTGCGGCAACTCCGGCATTGCCCAGATCGCCGCCGACCTGACCGACTTCAACGTCAACCAGAATGCCTGGATCTCGTCGATGATCCTCTACAAGCTCGGCCTGTTCGGCATCGACTGGGACAACACGCCGTGGATGGACAACAAGGCCTCCTTCCAGCGCGGCATCAACCAGGCGGTGCGGCGCACGGCGACCGAACTCGCCGACAATCTCGGCCGCGTCCGCACCACCTCGCAGATCGACAGCGATCTGCAGAATGCCCGCGGCAACCTGCAGTTCGACGAGGAGACCTGGTATTTCGGCCTGAACCCGTTCGGTCCCAAGACACCGACGCCGAGCTACTATCGCGACGCCGTGCGCATGCTGCGTTCCTTCAACGCTCGCCTTGCCACCTGCCAGGCGACATTCGACGCCCGCGCCGACAATCTGAAACAGTATATCGACCGCATCTCGTCCGACATCGGCTCGACCTCGGCGATCCTCAAGGAACGCGCCGAGAACCACAACAATGGCTGGTTCGACTTCCGCGCCGACGACCGCTACTGGTTCGCCTATGGCCAGCTCTATGGCTATTACGGCCTGATGAAGGGCGCCCAGGCCGACTTCGAGGACGTCATCAAGGAAAAGCATCTGCAGAACCTCTGGGACACGATGGACTCGCAGTTCGTTTCGGCACTGAAGATCCAGCCTTTCATCATCGCCAATGGCCGCGAGGATGGCTGGCTGTTGCCGACGCATCTGACGACGATGGGCTTCTATGTGCTCAGGGTGCGCTCCAACATGGTCGAAATCAGCAACGTTCTGACGCAGTAGCGCTGTTCCATTAGGGACCAGGCGATGGTGAATTTGCGCCGTCGCCTCTGTCGCATTCCGTGCATTGTGCGGCTGTTTTGAGACGGCGGAACGACGCGTCCTCTGGCTTCTATACGGCGCGGCAACGGAGCCAGGAAGAACCGACGACAGGTCGGCCGGTCCGCAGAAGAATTTTCTCAAGAGGAAACATAGTTGCATACAAGTTGACGCCGCGGCAGCGACAGGGTTAGAACATGCCCGCGCCCGGTTCCAACCTGCTTGCCAGTAAGACCAAACCCGTCCCCTCCACCGTCCAATCCAGAGGAAAGCCGTCATGGCCGAAGTGAAGTCCGACATCGAGATCGCGCGCGGCGCCAGGAAAAAGCAGATCCAGGAGATCGGCCAGAAGATCGGCATCCCGACCGAACACCTGCTGCCCTACGGCCACGACAAGGCCAAGATATCAGCCGAATTCATCAAATCGGTGAAGGGCAACAAGGACGGCAAGCTGATCCTCGTAACCGCCATCAACCCGACGCCGGCCGGCGAAGGCAAGACCACGACCACGGTTGGTCTCGGCGACGGCCTGAACCGCATCGGCAAGAAGGCGATCGTCTGCATCCGCGAGGCTTCGCTCGGCCCGAACTTCGGCGTCAAGGGCGGTGCCGCCGGCGGCGGCTATGCGCAGGTCGTGCCGATGGAGGACATGAACCTCCACTTCACCGGCGACTTCCACGCCATCACCACCGCACACAACCTGCTTTCGGCGCTGATCGACAACCACATCTACTGGGGCAATGAGCTCGGCATCGACACCCGCCGGGTCGTCTGGCGCCGCGTCATGGACATGAACGACCGCGCGCTGCGCGAGATCATCTGCTCGCTCGGCGGCGTCGCCAACGGCTTCCCGCGCGAGGGCGGTTTCGACATCACCGTCGCCTCGGAAGTGATGGCGATCCTCTGCCTGTCGACCGACCTGAAGGACCTGGAAAAGCACCTCGGCGACATCATCGTCGCCTATCGCCGCGACAAGTCAGCCGTCTATGCCCGCGACCTCAAGGCCGACGGCGCCATGGCTGTGCTGCTGAAGGATGCCATGCAGCCGAACCTGGTGCAGACGCTGGAGAACAACCCGGCCTTCGTGCATGGCGGGCCGTTCGCCAACATCGCGCATGGCTGCAACTCGGTCGTCGCCACCACGACGGCGCTCAAGCTCGCCGACTATGTCGTCACCGAAGCCGGCTTCGGCGCCGATTTGGGTGCTGAAAAGTTCTTCGACATCAAGTGCCGCAAGGCGGGCCTGAAGCCGGCAGCGGCGGTCATCGTCGCCACCGTGCGCGCCATGAAGATGAATGGCGGCGTCAAGAAGGAAGACCTCGGCAAGGAAAACGTCGAAGCGGTGAAGAAGGGCTGCGCCAATCTTGGCCGCCACATCGAGAACATCAGGCAGTTCGGCGTGCCGGCGGTGGTTGCCATCAACCATTTCTATTCCGACACCGACGCCGAGATCCAGGCGATGAAGGACTATGTCGCCTCGATGGGCGAAGAAGCGATCCTGTGCAAGCACTGGGCACACGGCTCGGCCGGGATCGAGGATCTCGCCAACAAGGTGGTGGCACTGGCCGAATCCGGCGCCTCGCAGTTCGCGCCGCTCTATCCCGATGCCATGCCGCTGTTCGAGAAGATCAACACCATCGTCCAGCGCATCTATCGCGGCTCGGAAGCGATCGCCGACAAGTCGGTGCGCGACCAGCTCAAGGCGTGGGAAGACGCCGGCTACGGCCATTTGCCGGTGTGCATGGCCAAGACCCAGTATTCCTTCTCGACCGACCCGAACCTGCGCGGCGCGCCGACCGGCCACACCGTGCCGGTGCGCGAGGTCAGGCTTTCGGCCGGTGCCGGCTTCGTCGTCATCATCTGCGGCGAGGTCATGACCATGCCGGGCCTGCCGAGGGCGCCGTCCTCGGAAAAGATCTTCCTCAATGAGGCCGGCAATATCGAAGGCCTGTTCTAAAATCCTTCAATTCAAACAGAAAGGGCGCCGCAGCGATGCGGCGCCCTTTCTGTTTGTTCGGATAGCCCTAAGCAGCGCTGCGCGACAGCGCCCGCTGGTTGGAGCCGAAGATCGTGTCGCGCTCCGGCAGCGCGCCGGTCTGCAGGCACTCCACCCATTCGGCGGTCTTGAGCACGGCGGCGAAGCGCGACTGCAGGATGATCGTGACCACGCGATGGATCTCCTCGGCCGAGGCGTAGCCGGCGCTGTTGGCGTAAGGCACCGAGCCGGTCGCATCCGACAGGAACTCGACGGCAAAGCCCATATGCACGGCGTGGATAATGGTCGACAGGTCACAATTATGCGTCATGTAGCCGACCACCGTAATCGTATCGATGGCATTGGCGCGCAGCCAGTCTTCCAGATCAGTGCCGGTGAAGGCGGAGGGCAGGTTCTTTTCGACATAATGGTCGCGCTTGCGCCTGGCGATTTCGGGATGCAGTTCGCCGCCGTGACTGCCCTTGGCAAAGATCGGCGAGGTCTCGGGCGCCATCTGCTTGACGACCACCACCTTGATACCGGCAGCAGTCGCTGCATCCATGGCGCGTGCCACATTGACGACGCTGTCGCGGAACGGCGGATGCTGGATGGCGAGATTGCCGCCGTCGTAATCGTTCTGCACATCGACGACGATCAGCGCCCGGCGCGGCGTGGTGTTGGCTGGGTCAGACATGGTGTTTCCTTTCCGGCTTGAATTCGATGGATGGAAGATAGGCGGGCTGCCAGACAGCCGAAAGTGACCCGATTGACATCATTCGAAAGAATTGGGACAATCCGCATTCAACCGCTGGAAGCACCCATGAACGACCCGATCATTGCCGTCCTCGCCTTCGACGGCATCAGCCCGTTCCATCTTTCCGTACCGTGCCTGGTCTTCGGCGAGGACAGGACGGCGCTTGGCCTGCCGCGCTTCGACTTCCGCATCTGCGCGGTCAAGGCCGGGCCGATCCATACCGAAGCCGGGCTGACAATTGCCGCGCCGCATGGGCTCGAAGGGCTCGACGGCGCCGATATCGTCATCATCCCGAGCTGGCATCATCTGAGCGAACCGGTATCGCCGCTGCTGATGGAAGCGCTGCGCCATGCGCACCAACGCGGCGCCTTGATTGTCGGCCTGTGCCTCGGCACCTTCGCCATTGCAGCGGCCGGGCTGCTTTCGGGCCGACGTGCCGCGACGCACTGGGCCTATTGCGAACAATTGCAAACACTCCATCCCGACATCGCTGTCGATGCCGCGGTGCTCTACGTCGACAATGGCGATGTCGTGACCTCGGCCGGCGTCGCCGCCGGCCTCGACTGCTGTCTCCACATCGTGCGCGCCCGCTATGGCGCGGAAGCAGCACTGCGGCTTGCTCGCCAGATCGTGCTTTCCCCGCATCGCCAGGGCGGCCAGGCGCAATTCATCGAGCATCCGGTGGCAAGAAGCGCGGACGCCGACCGCTTCACCCAGGCCCTCGACGCGGTTCGCGCGACGCTTGGCGAAGCGCATAGCCTGGACCGCGTGGCCGAGGCCGCCGGCCTGACCCGCCGCACCTTTACCCGTCGCTTTCAGAAATCGATCGGCGCCAGCTTTGGCGATTGGCTGACCAGCCAGCGGATCGAACTGGCGCAGCGTTTGCTGGAAGCGACGGAGAAATCCATGGACATGATCGCCTTCGAAGCCGGCTTCGGCAGCGCCACCTCGCTGCGCCAGCATTTTTCGGCACGGCTCAAGACATCGCCTGCGCAGTATCGGCGCGAGTTCTCCAGGCGGGTCGATCAGGAAGAGCGCATGACGTATGTCCTGTCGTCCTGACCTGTTCAGCCCCGCTTGACCGGCCGCGCCGGATTGCCGATCACCGTGGCGTTCGCCGCCACGTCGCGCGTCACCACCGCACCGGCGCCGACGATGGCGCCTTCACCGATGCTGACGCCGCCAAGGATGACGGCTGAGCCGCCGATCCAGGCATTGGCGCCGATCTCGATCGGTCGGGCGATCTCCAGTCCGGCCTGCCGCCCACTGGCCTCCTTGTGGTGCTCGGCGCAGTAGATCTGCACGTTCGGGCCGAGCAGCGTTGCCTTGCCGATGCGCACGCTCGCCGTGTCGAGGATGGTGCAGCCGGTATTGAGGAAGACGCCGTCGCCGAGAAAGATGTTGAAGCCATAGGCGCAGTGGAACGGCGCCTCGATACGGGCGCCCTCGCCGGCTCTTCCCAGCAGTGCCTTCAGACCCGGCCCGAGATTGCCGCGTTGACGAGGCGGCAGCAAGTTGTGCTCGAACACCGCATCGCGCGCTATCATCCGCAACGACTCCAGTTCGTCATCGATGCAGGTATACCATTCGCCGGCCACCATTTTCACGCGCTCGCTCTCAGCCATGATGCGGTCTCCAGTTCACGTCCTTGCAAAGCACAAGTGCAGCCAAAAGCGCCGATGCCAGTACTGGTCAAATATTGGACCTATGGTAGCCTGTGACTCAAGGCCGTCTTGGCCCGTGATCGAGGGGGATCGACCATGCTCTACATTCTCGCACTTCTGATCGGCGTCATTGCCGGTCTTCGCGCCATGACGGCGCCGGCCGCCATTGCCTGGGGCGCTTATCTCGGCTGGCTGACGGTTGCCGGCACTTGGGCGAGCTTCATGAGCCATTGGGCGGCTGTCGGCATCTTCACCATCCTGGCCATCGTCGAGCTGGTCACCGACCAGTTGCCGTCGACGCCGAGCCGTAAAGTACCCCAGCAATTCGGCGCCCGCATCGTTACGGGCGCTTTCACCGGCGCGGTGATCGGCGCCACCGGTGGCGCCACCATCGGCGGCCTGATCGCGGGCGCCATCGGCGCTGTCATCGGCACGCTTGGCGGCGCCGAAGCTCGCGGCCGGCTC
>NZ_RZPF01000251.1:0-8003 GCF_004022735.1 Mesorhizobium sp. M7A.F.Ca.AU.001.01.1.1 | reverse complement strand
GGCCTATGGCGAGTTGGGCGACATACCTGGCGCTGAACTTGCCACCGCTGAAAGCCATTTCTATTCCGGCAACTACAAGGATGCGAAGATTTTCGCCATGCGGGCGCAGCAGCAGATGAAACGCGGCGAGCCGCGCTGGCTTCGCGCCCAGGATATCATAAACTACAAGCCATCAACCAAGATCAAGTGAACCTTCCGGCCCCGCGCCACGACATAGCCAGACCGGAAAACAGGCAGAAGGAACAGGAACGATGAAAAAGGCACTGCTGCTGGGCACCACGGGGGTTGCGGTCGCTCTGGCCATGCTGGCTTTCGGATTCGTTGCCGGAAACCCGCAGATCGCCAAGGCCGGGACCGCACAGCCGGTCGAGACGGCGGCGGCCGATACCAAGATCGACCGCACCGAGGTCGAAGGCATCATCCGCGACTATTTGTTGAAAAACCCGGAAGTTCTTCTGGAGGTCCAGGACGCGCTTGAGGCCAAGCAGAAGGAAGAGCAGCGCATCGCTCATCTCGGCGTGATCAAGGATGCCAAGGACCAGATTTTCAACTCCGCCTTCGACGGCGTCGTCGGCAATCCGACCGGCAAGGTCACCATCGTCGAGTTCTACGACTATAATTGCGGCTTCTGCAAACGTGCCATCGACGACATGAAGGCGCTGACCAAGACCGATCCGGACCTGCGTTTCGTGCTCAAGGAATTCCCCATCCTCGGACCGGATTCGCAGAAGGCGAGCGTGGTCTCGATGGCCTTCCACCTGATGCACCCGGAAAAGTACGGCGAGTTCCACAATGCGTTGCTCGGCGGTCAGGGACGCGCCACCGAGGCGGCGGCCATGAAGGTCGCGCTGTCGCTCGGCGCCGACGAAGCGGCGCTGCGCGAGAAGATGAAGGACCCGACAATCAACGAGGCCCTCGCCAAGACCTACGATCTTGCCAACAAACTGGCGATCACCGGAACGCCGTCCTATGTCGTCGGCAACGAGGTGGTGTTCGGGGCGCTCGGGCAGGAAGTGCTGGCTGAAAAGATCGAGGCGGCGAAAGCCGCGCTCTGATCTTGCTCGCCAGCTATCTCTCACTGGCACATTTCCGCCTGTTGTGGACAGTGAAAGAACGCACTTGCGCTCTTTCCGCGGGCGGCTATGCCCATTATAGAGGGCCCAGCGCGCCGGCTTGATGACGGCGCCGGGAAAGGTCGGCTTTTTTGAAAACGGTTTTCGTCCTGAACGGTCCCAATCTCAACGCGCTCGGCAAGCGCGAGCCGGGCATCTATGGCGGCAAGACGCTTGCCGCGATCGCCGACGACTGCAAGCAGGCAGGCACGGCGCTGGGGTTCGAGATCGATTTCCGCCAGTCGAACCATGAGGGCGACCTTGTCGACTGGATTCAGGAAGCCGGCGACAAGGCTGTCGGCATCGTCATCAACCCGGGCGCCTACAGCCACACCTCGATTGCCATCCACGACGCCATCCGCGCCGTCGCACCATTGCCGGTGGCCGAAGTTCATCTTTCCAACATCCATGCGCGGGAACCATTCCGCCACGTCTCCATGGTCGCGCCGGTCGCCGTCGGCATGATCTGTGGCTTTGGGCCGCTCGGCTATACGCTGGCGCTACAGGCGCTGGCCGCACGCCTATGACCGGCCAACAAACAGAAGGCTCGAAAATGTCGATAAAGAAGACCGGTGTTGACCAGCAACTGATCCGCGATCTGGCGGGCATACTGAACGACACCAATCTCACCGAGATCGAGGTTGAACTGGGCGACCTGAAGGTGCGCGTCTCGCGGCAGGCGCCGGCCGTTCATGCAATCGCGGCGCCGCAACCGGCCTATGCGCCGGCAGCAGCGCAGGCTGCCGCCGTTGCCGTGCCTGTGGTGGCGGACCTTTCCAAGAATGCGGTCACCTCACCGATGGTCGGCACGGCCTATTTGGCTCCGTCGCCGGACGCCAAGGCATTCATCGAAGTCGGCCAGAAGGTCAAGGAAGGCCAGACGCTGCTGATCATCGAAGCAATGAAGACGATGAACCAGATCCCCTCGCCACGCGCCGGCACGGTGACCGCGATCCTTTTCGAGGATTCGCAGCCGGTCGAATATGGCATGCCGCTCGTCGTGATCGAGTAGAGCGGGCCTGATGTTTCAGAAGATCCTCATCGCCAATCGCGGCGAAATCGCCCTCCGGGTACTGCGCGCCTGCAAGGAACTCGGCATCCAGACGGTGGTGGTGCATTCGACCGCCGATGCCGACGCCATGCATGTGCGGCTCGCGGACGAGAGCGTCTGCATCGGTCCGCCGCCATCGCGCGACAGCTATCTCAACATCCATCAGATCGTTGCGGCCTGCGAAATCACCGGCGCCGACGCCGTGCATCCGGGCTACGGCTTCCTGTCGGAGAACGCCAAGTTCGCCGACATACTGGCCGCGCACAACATCACCTTCATCGGTCCGTCCGGCGACCATATCCGCATCATGGGCGACAAGATCGAGGCCAAGCGAACCGCCAAGCGCCTCAGCATTCCGGTTGTGCCCGGTTCGGACGGTGCCGTCACCGACCAAAAGGAAGCCAGGCGCATTGCCGCCGAGATCGGCTATCCCGTGATCATCAAGGCATCGGCCGGTGGTGGCGGGCGCGGTATGAAGGTAGCGCTTACCGAGGCCGACCTTGAGGTCGCCTTGCAAACGGCGAGCACGGAAGCCGGTGCGGCCTTCGGCGACGATGCGGTCTACATCGAGAAATACCTGGAAAAGCCGCGCCATATCGAGGTGCAGGTGTTCGGCGACGGCTTTGGCCGCGGCGTGCATTTCGGCGAGCGCGACTGTTCCTTGCAGCGCCGCCACCAGAAAGTCTGGGAAGAGGCGCCCTCGCCGGCCCTCAATGCCGAAGAGCGCGCCCGTATCGGCGGCATCTGCGCCAAGGCGATCGCCGACCTCGGCTATTCCGGCGCCGGCACGATCGAGTTCCTCTACGAAAATGGCGAGTTCTATTTCATCGAGATGAACACGCGCCTGCAGGTCGAGCATCCGGTGACGGAAGCGATCACCGGCATCGATCTCGTGCATGAGCAGATCCGCGTCGCTTCCGGCGGCGGCCTCTCGGTGAAGCAGGAGGACATCAAGTTCAACGGCCACGCCATCGAATGCCGCATCAACGCCGAGGACCCACGCACCTTCACCCCCTCGCCCGGTACGATCACCCATTTCCACACACCGGGTGGTCTGGGCATCCGCGTCGATTCCGGCGTCTATTCCGGCTACAAGATCCCGCCCTATTACGACAGCCTGATCGGCAAGCTGATTGTACATGGGCGTAACCGCGTCGAGTGCATGATGCGCCTGCGCCGCGCCCTGGACGAGTTCGTCGTCGACGGTATCAAGACGACGCTGCCGCTGTTTCGCGATCTCGTCGGCAATGCCGACATCGCCAATGGCGATTATGACATCCACTGGCTGGAAAAATACCTGGCCAAGGAAGAGTAGCGCGGAGACGCGATGACCCGCCCCTACGCGCCCGGCTATCGCATCCCCACCGACCTGCTGCTCAAGGCCTACGCCTCGGGCGTCTTCCCAATGGCAGAAAGTGCCGGCGACCCGGAGGTGTTCTGGGTGCGGCCGGAGACACGAGGCATCATCCCGCTTGACGGCTTTCACACGCCGAAAAGTCTCTGGAAAACGATCAAGAAACATCCCTTCGACATCCGTTTCGATTTCGATTTCGAGGCGACCATCGACGGCTGCGCCGAAAAGCGCGCGGAGCGGCGCTCGACCTGGATCAATGCGCCGATCCGCGAAGCCTATATCGAGTTGCATCGGATAGGCCATTGTCATTCGGTCGAAGCGTGGCGTGAGGACCGGCTGGTCGGCGGCCTCTATGGCGTGTCGCTCGGCCGGGTGTTTTTTGGCGAGAGCATGTTCGCCAGAGAGACGGACGCTTCCAAGACCTGCCTCTTCTACCTCGTCGAGCGCTTGAAGGCGCGGGGCTTTGCTCTGCTTGATACGCAGTTCACCACCGAGCACCTCAAGCGGTTCGGCGCGGTCGACGTGCCGCGCGGCAAGTATGAGAAGATGCTCGCCGATGCGTTGAAGGGCGAGGCAATATTCTATCCCTGAGGATTGAGCCTACTTCCCGGTAGCGGCTTCCAATGGCGTCTGCGAATGGAACATCATCTTCCAGCCGTTGGCGCGATGGACGTAGCCGGTGCTGACCAGCGCGGCATAAGCCTCGCCATTCTCCCGTGTCGCACGCGCCTCGTAAGTCAGCATGATGATGTCGCTGCCCGGCTCGATAATGCCCTTGAGATCCATCTGCAGGTTGCGCCAGCGGTTGGGCTTGGCCGCGGTCTTGGCCAGATCCGCATTGTCCATCGCCTGTGCCATCTGCGGAAATGCCACCAGGCATTCGGTGTCGGCGTTGGCCGCGTAGTAGGCGGAGTCGCCCGTCCAGAATCCCTTTTCGAGTTCCAGCAATTCGGCCTTGCTAGCCGTGATCCGTTTGCTGTCTGACATCGGAAGATCCTCCTTACGCATGAATGTGCGCTCGTCCGTGGCCCAACGCATTGTGGCCAGGACGGTTCCGGGGGATCAGTTGGTGTCGGTAGTATCGGGTTCCGAAGCGTCCGGCTCCGTCACATCAGGCGTTGTGACGTCCGGAGTGGTCGCGGCTTCCGGTTTGGCTGCGGCGGGCTTGGGAGCCTCCGCTTTGGTTGCGTCAGCCTTGGCTCCGTCGGGCGCCGGCACATCCGACTTCTGCTTGCAGGCCTTCAGCCAGACGTCGTAGACGGCATGCTCGACGGCGTTGAGGCCGGGGCTTTCGGCAAACATCCAGCCGGTGAAGATGCGGCGGATCTTGCGGTCGAGCGTGATCTCGTCGACCTCGACGAAGGAATCGGTCTTCGGCGCCTCCGCCTGCGGCCGCGAATAGCAGACGCGCGGCGTCACCTGCAAAGCGCCGAACTGCACCGTCTCGTCGATATAGACATCGAAGGTGATGATCCGGCCGGTGATCTTGTCGATACCGGCAAACTCGGCAACGGCATTGGTAACCCGGTCCGCTCCCGCGGGCGGCGCCGGCGCGGGTGCCGCGGGCTCAGGCGAAGCGGCGAAGGCCACGGTGCTGACGGCAAGACCGGCGGCTAGCGCCAGACTGGCCGATATTGAGTAAGAAAAGCTCATGCAAAGATACCGGTGGTTCGCGCCCGGGTGATTCTGTCGATCGCCAAGGCTAGTCGCCGTTTTCTGATCAGCAAGCAGCTAAACACCAATTGTGGCGATAAAGGACCGGCTTGCACCCTGTCGCTACGACCCGGGTGTCCAGGCATCGTAGTCGCCGGTGACCTGCGGGCGATGCTGATTGGTGAGCACCGAGCCCTTCGGACGATAGGCCGCCGGGCTGCCGGTCAGATTGGGCTGATGCGGCTTCTGCCAGTCGCGTGGCTTGTAGTCCTCGCTGGACGGCGCGACGTCGACACGGTGGTGCATCCAGCCGTGCCAGCCGGGCGGTATCGCCGAAGCTTCCGAATAATTGCGGTAGATGACCCAGCGGCGCGTGCGGCCTTCCGAATCGATGCCGCCTTCGTAGTAAAAATTGCCGGTCTCGTCCTGGCCGACCTTCTTGCCATACCGCCACGTGTGCAGGCGGGTTCCTATCGTCTGGCTGTTCCACCAGGTGAAAAACTGCGTAAGGAAAGTCTTCATCTCAAAACCCTCGCGCCGGCAGCGCCCGTTTCCTGCTTATGGCGTCAGGCCTTGCCGAAGGCAAGGCTTTTGCCCCGGCGTGTGCGCAAATGGCTTTCCTGAAACCCGACACAAGCCTGTGATCCTGCCGGTGGCTGCATGCACGCTTGCCAAGCCTTTGCGGTGTTTCTAAAGCTCTGCGCGCCCATGCTTGTATCCAGCCCGGCTTGAGGCCAAAGGAGGTGACGATTGGCCACGGAATTGCCGACCACCGACATGCGCATCAGCGCCGAGGCGATTCGCCACCGCAAGGGCGGCGCGCCGATCGTTTGCCTGACCGCCTATACCTATCCCATCGCCCGTCTGCTTGATCACCATGTCGATCTGCTTCTGGTCGGTGACAGTGTCGCCATGGTCCTCCACGGCCACAAGACGACACTGGGTGCCTCGCTGGAGATGATGATCGCACATGGGCAAGCCGTGATGCGCGGCTCGGCCAGTGCCTGCGTCGTCGTCGACCTGCCGGCTGGCAGCTATGAGGTCACGGCAGCACTTGCCGTCGCCTCGGCGCGGCGGGTCGTCGACGAAACCGGCTGCCAGGCGGTAAAGCTCGAAGGCGGCGTCGACATGGTTAGCCAGATCGCGGCCATCGTCGCCGCCGGCATTCCGGTCATGGGGCATATCGGCCTGCAGCCGCAATCGGTCGAGAAGGACGGCGGCTACAAGATCAAAGGCCGCACCGAGGAGGCTGTTGCGGCTTTGCTTCGCGATGCGCTCGCCGTCGAGAACGCCGGGGCTTTCTCGGTGGTCATCGAAGGCACGGTCGAGAGGGTCGCCGCCGATATCAGCCGCCGCCTCGCCATCCCAACCATCGGCATCGGCGCCAGCGGCGACTGCGACGGCCAGATCCTGGTCACCGACGACATGGTCGGGCTGACCGTCGATCGCGTGCCGAAATTCGTCAAGGAATACGCCGACCTGCGCAACGCGATCTCGCATGCCGCAAAGAGCTATGCAGCAGAAGTGCGAAACCGGACATTCCCGGGCCCCGGCCATGTCTTTTCGGCGACAAACAGCAGGGATGACGCATGAGCCAACCCGTCGTCGTCGATAGCGTTGCCGCACTTCGCACGCAAATCCATGACTGGCGCCGTGACGGCCTTCGTGTCGCCATGGTGCCGACCATGGGCGCTTTGCACGACGGGCACATCTCGCTGGTCAGGATCGCACTCGAAAAAGCCGAGCGCTGCGTCGTGTCGATCTTCGTCAACCCGACACAGTTCGCGCCGAGCGAAGACCTCGACAAGTACCCGCGCCAACTCGCCCGCGATCTCGACCGGCTCGGCGCGGCAAAGGCCGACCTTGCTTTCACACCGACGGTTGGCGAGATGTATCCCGCCGGCTTCGCCACGAAAATCTCGGTCGGCGGCCCCTCCGCCGGGCTCGAATCGGACTTTCGGCCGACCTTTTTCGAAGGCGTCGCCACCGTCGTGGCAAAGCTCCTCCTGCAGGCAACGCCCGACTTTGCGGTCTTCGGCGAGAAGGACTACCAGCAGCTTTGCGTGGTGAGACAGCTCTGCGGCGATCTCGACCTGCCCGTCGAGATCGTCGGCGCCCCGACGATACGCGACGCGCATGGTCTCGCCATGTCGTCACGCAACGCCTATCTCGATGAGGCCGAACTGAAGGTCGGCCGCCAACTCAACGTGATATTGCGCAAAACGGCTGCGGCCCTGGCGGCAGGCGCCCACCAAACCGACGCAACCGAAGAGGCCAGCCGCGACCTCATCGCCGCCGGTTTCCAGAAGGTCGACTATGTCGAGGCACGCGAAAGCCTGACGCTTGCGCCATGGCGTCGAAACCGCGAAGGGCGTCTTCTCGCAGCGGCATGGCTCGGCAAAACCAGGCTAATCGACAATGTGGGGGTTCCCGCTGCCTAGCGAAGGCTCGATCCTCCGCGGCGGATTGCTGCCGCGCCTAGCTCTCGCTCTTTTGCCGGCCGGCCCTGACGATCAGGTGTCCCGCGACGATCCCAACCACCCCGGCAAAGGCTTTCACCAATGCATCGATGAGGCGTGCATGGCGACCGGGATCAATGAGCTGAAGCAGTTCCAGCATGCCGGCGATCACAGCCACAAAGATCACCACTTGATACAGTCGGTTGGGGAAGCCGACCGCGAGGGCGAAGCCTAGCAGGACATAAGCCAAGGCACGCTCGACATTTGCTTCAGCGAGATGCGGCCGCATCTGGATCGGCGACAAGGTCGCGAAAATGATGATGGCGAGCAGCGCCAGCGCCGCAGTGCGGAACAATTTGGTCATGGCCCTTGCG
>NZ_RZPF01000024.1:0-18734 GCF_004022735.1 Mesorhizobium sp. M7A.F.Ca.AU.001.01.1.1 | reverse complement strand
CATCGTGCCGCCGAACTGCCTGTCTGGCTGCACAGATACAATTGGCATCGTCCACATGGCAGCCTAAAGTCAAAAACGCCTATCAGTCGCCTCGCCCTGATCGAGGACAACCTGTTGAAGCTCCACATCTAGGGCATGCGAAAATAGAAAATAACGGGCAAAAAGATGCGCCTTTTCCGACTCCGAGCCTAGATGGTTGAAAGCCTCGAAGTACTCCTTCGTCCGCTCGAGGAGATCTCCCGCATAAAGCGCCAACGGCTGTGACACGGTGACCCTCGGGCGCGCCTTGACCTTCGGCGTCTCAGGTCCACTCTTGGCCATCTCAGATTATCGGCTTAATTCCGGTGCCGGTATGCGACAAAGCCGAACAGAGTAGCCGCTGCGACGTTGAAGATTGCCCACAGCTCGCGCGGCAAATGAACCGGCATGAACGGGTTGAAGATCGCTGCCGCTCCAAACAGCGCCCAAGCCAGGGTGCGATTTTCAGGGCCTGATCGCCACACCATGGCTCCGCAGTAGATCCCGGCGAAAAAGACCACCACGCGGAGGAATTGGTAATAGCCGTACGGCCATGGCGCTACCGCCAGCAGCGAGGCAATAGCTACACAGATGCAGACCAACCGGACCGTTCCGGCCGGCGTCGAAAAGCATTATTTTCAGCAAACTTGATCCTCAAACGCCCAGCACGGTTGTTAGTGGAGTTTCGGCGCCCGCCATATATTTGAAAAGCCAGATTGCCCAAGTGATCGGCCAAATGAACGCCAACATCGCATCCAGGCTCAAGTTAATCAGGATTTTTACGACCACTGATGCATGGCCCTGCCATGTGTCGACGACATTCATCACGTAGGTGATCGGCCCGCCCAGCATGAAGAGGAGGCCCAGCGGAGCTGACATGATGTTCTTCAGCATGTTTGTGTCCCTCAGAAAGGCGTGACCTTCAGTGACAGTGATACGCGCCGGTCTTATGGTTGGTATGGCAACCGTTGGCATCAGTGCCGCCACTGTGTGCAAACGCGCCGGTCGCGCAAGCGATTATTGCAGCGGCCATAGCCGCGAGAAATGTTGTTTTCATTTTATTGCCCTCCCAAAGTATTTCAGACAGAGCACTATTGCCGGTCGGGCACAAGCTGCTCGTGGCACTGTGAACACAAATAGGATAGATGCTCCTCTGTGCAGGCCAAGATCGGGCGAGGAGAATACTTTGGATGGATTGCGATTGATGCACGTCCCGTTGGCGATCCTGCTGACATGGCCAAGGGTGGCGACGGCAAATGAATGCCTCTCGAAGTACACCAAGACCGACGTCTGCGCCTACGCAAAAAAAATGCAAACCGAAATGGCTCCAGCATTGCCCATGCTGATCAGTTCGAACATCTCCGTTCGGAGCATCATCGCAATCGGGCCAAGGATCGTTTTCAACGCCACCTGGGCTCAGACCGATGCGGAAGTAGACGCCAAATTGTTGGCTGCTGGCGTCTCGCGGCCGGTCTATGTCCAGAAGATCGATGAAATGACCAAAAACTATGTCTGTCGTGCGGAGGAACTATCTGCCTTCGTTCGCCTGGGCGGTGAGATCCAGTACACGTATACGACTGTGGATAATTTCCCAGTCGCGAACCCGCTCGTAGCACTCTGTCCTTAGAGCATCGCAGCACGGCTCATGACATGACTAGTCGCGGCCGATCAACCAGTTGATCAGCAGCCATGATCATTTGTTGGAACTCAATTGAGCCTGATCCGCACTAGCAAGTGGATAGAAGTGAATGTGCGGTTGCCCTTTAGCTCTACTATGCATAGAAACCACTCTGCCGGGGGGCGTAAAGTTGGGGTTGTGAGTGCGTGGGCTCTAAATTCGAAAAACTAAATAAGTTGCGTGACTCACTGCGAGAATCCAACCACGATTTTCGGGCGAGCACTCAGCTATTCAACAGCCTGGACCCTGCCAAGATCGACGGCGACCTGGATGTCATTAACCGCGGAAAGCAGCGCGGCGAGGTGAACCAACCCCCGAAAACGGCAAAGAATCTCGACGATGTCGAACATGCCATCGTGGAACGCGTTGAGGATGAGAAGAAGGCTGCGCATCACACTCTTGAGGACAACCTGCAACTCCTTGGAGGTCGTCTTGCCGGCCTCGATTTCGAGGAACAATTCGGTCTAATCCGTCAGACGAATGCCGCTAGCGTTTCGGACTTCAAAGCCTCGGTCGCCGTGGGCCTCGATGAACTTCACGGCCTGAGAAGGGCCCTGAACGACGCCGAAAAAGAGCATGCATGGTTTAAGGAGAAGCACGGTCTCGTTCGTGCCGCGCGTGTGCAGCACGGTGCCGCTCACATTTTCCGGCTATCGCTTCTGCTATTTCTGTTTCTGGTCGAGACAGCGATGAACGGCAACTTCCTGGCCAAGGGCAATGAGCAGGGATTTTTTGGTGGCATCCTTGAGGCTGCGGCATTCTCTTTCATCAACATCGGGGCGGCTTTGCTCCTGGCGGTTTTCTGCGCTCGTCTCGTCACCCATCGGTCGTTTTTCGTAAAATTCGTTGGGATCATTTCAATCCTTTTCTATATCGGCTTGGCGATTTCGATAAACTTGGCGCTAGCGCACTACCGTGAGGTCAGCGGCTCGCTCGCTGACGGCGCCGGCGCTGAGGTCATCCGTAATATGCTCGCCAATCCAGCGGGTCTCACGGACATCAAGTCCTGGTTGCTGTTTGCGATCGGCCTGATGTTTTCGCTTTTCGCTTTTATCGACGGCTGGTTCGTGCTCGACCCTTACCCAGGCTACACTGGCGTTGAAAATCGGCTCGTTCGACGGCGCGATGACTACATCGATCGAAAGAAGGAACTGATCGAAGAGCTGCAGGATGTCCGCGACGACCACAACGAAAAAGTGGAGGAAATCGTCAAGCAGCTTGGTAGTCGCCGGCGCGAGCACCGCGCGATTGTCGATCATCGATCGAGGCTTCTGGCTCTTTTTGCGCAGCATCAAGACCAATTGGAGCGAGCCTGCAATCAGCTTTTGTCGATGTATCGGGAAGCCAACATCCAGGCGAGGACCGAGCCGGCGCCCAAGCATTTCGGAACGCCCTACAAACTTGATCGCATCAAGCCATACGTCACCGGCGAGCGGGAGTGGAATGAGGGAGATGTTGGCGCATCAATTCGCCAGGCGCAGGAGGAACTCAACGAGCAGGTTCGTCTGATTGGTCAGGAATGCGAACGGGGAATTGAGCAGTACCGAGATCTTGATAAGCTTCACCCGGACAGCGTGAATGTCTAGGCGAACCCGCAGACGCAAGAAAGGCAATGCGGGTACCATTGCCGCGGCCATTGCCCTTGGTGTGCTATCCGTTGCGATGTTGGCCGGCTTCGGCTGGATGTGGACCAGGTCTGGCAATGGCCATATCGACGCCAACACGAATTGCCCATTGGACGGACCCTCCAGCCTGACCGCCGTCCTCATCGACGCCACTGATCCAATTTCGGCAACGACGATGGCTGATCTCAAGAACGAGTTCCGAAAGACCATTGGGCAGGTCGAGCCGGGTGGGTATGTGAGGATTTATACCCTGAGCTCGGCGCCTGGTGAGCTGACGGTGATGTTCGATGGATGCAATCCCGGTGATGGGTCGACCGTCGATAGTTGGACCAACAATCCTGCGCGGCGTCAAAAGAAGTGGGAAAACGCCTTCGGCGATCCTTTGAACAAACTTCCCGATGAAATCCCGAATGCGGCTTCCGCGAGCCAATCTCCGATCATGGCTGGAATTCAGAAAATCAAGCTGTCGCTCTTCGATAGCAGCTTGGCCAAACAGGGCAGTCCCAAGCGATTGGTGGTCGCCTCTGACATGATCGAGCATACGACGATTTACTCGCAGTACCGATCGGGACTGGATTACCAAAAATACCTCAACAGCGCCGCCGACCGCACATATGGGACGTCGCTGGATGGGGTGGGCATCACAATTCTTTATATCGATCGGGCAAAGAAGCCATTTCAGACCCTGGATCACGCGGAGTTCTGGACACATTGGGTCCAGAACCATCACGGCGAGTTCGAAAAGCTGGTTGGCTTGGATGGGTTAAACTGATGGCGAGAGCGCACGACAAACCTTTGCTGGATCATCCACGTCTGCCGGTCGTGGTTTTCGCGGCATTGACACTCGGCGGGTGTGTATTCATCGCCATTGCAAAACTCTCAGGCGTAAATCCGATCGTCGCGGCGGTAGCACCGGCCTGCCTGATGTTTTTCTATCTCGGGGTTTCGATCTTTGCTGGAAAGCTACAACTGCACGACGAGCAGACCGGCGATAACCTCTACTATATGGGCTTCCTGTTCACCCTGACGAGCCTTGGGGTCTCGCTGTTTCAGTTTGGAACGGAAGGCTCAACCGACACGATCGTCCAAAATTTTGGCATCGCGATCACGTCGACGATCACCGGTATTGCTCTGAGGGTTTTCTACAATCAGATGCGGCGCGATCCCGCGGACATTGAGCGAACGGCGAGGCACGAACTTGCCGACATGACACGGCGTGTAAGAGCCGAGATGGAAAGCGTAACCAGGGAGTTCGCCGACTTTCGTCGTGTCAGCCATCAAATGCTCGAAGAGGGCTTTGCAGAGATTGCCGAGCAAGCGGCACGCAATGGGGAGCACATTCGATCTGCCCTGGACAATATTGCCATGGAATCGATCAAGCCTGTCCAAGAGGCGTCTGCCAAGCTCAGTGACGCGTTGCAGCACAATTTCGGGCAAGTCGAAACCCAGTTTGCTTCGATAGCGAACCGCGTTGGAGCTGCAGCGGATTTGCTGGATAAAGCCAACAGCTCGATGTCCAACTCTGTTGGAAAGCTCGGTAATCAAGCCGACAATATGGCTGCCAAGCTGGAAAAGGTGGTTGTTCCTGATGAGGTGCTGAAGAACGATCTGGCGCCGATGGTCAAGCTCCTGGGTAATGCTGTCGCACAATATGCGATAAAAACCGAAACAGCCTCGCAAGAGCAGCAAACGCGGATGACCGGTCTTGCCGACGCAGTGATCAAGGTGGCGACTGGAGTGGAGAGAGCGGCAGCGGCCGCAGAAAAGACCGCAGAAACTGTCCAAGCGCAGCAGCGTTTGACTGAGGAGTTCATGGCTGTGATGCAGAAACACAGCAATGAAACACGCGGCCTCGTCGCAACCCTTACACAACATAGCCTCCCGGCCGTGCGCACTCCCCAGCCTCTGAGCAATGCGATAGCGAACGATGTCGAGCGAGTGGCGGCACCTTCCACTGTTGCCTCCCCTGTGGAGACGCCAATCAAGGTTTCGGATGACACGGAGGGCGACACCTTCCGATCGTTAAGCAGTCCGGCGGAGGTGGAGAAGGGTGAACCGCCAAAGAGAGCAAGTTGGTGGGGCAGGTGAGTGAGGTTAGCGGAACAGCCATTACGTTTGAGCGCAAGGGCTATGGCCGCGGCCTGATACTCGGCCTGACGATGGCTGAGACGATGCTGCTTCTCGTTTTCTGCCTTTTGCTTGCTGCAGGCGCGCTCATCGCCAAGACAAAGAAAGAGGCTGCGGCAGCGCAGAAGATTGCGCAGTCCCTCAATGAGAACGCTCGCAAGCTTGACGAGGAAAACAAGCGGTTGCTGGCTCAGCTGAATGCCATGGTCAAGCCTGCAAGTCGACGCAATGTACCAGATCAAGAATGGCGTGAATTGGTCCGGGCCAAAGAGGCCGCAGAGGCAATCAAAAAAGTGGGACTGACCCTTGAGGAAGCGGTGAAAAGCGCGCCGGCCGCCAAAGTCCTCTCTGACAACGACGTCGACGTTGATCAGGCCAAAGCCATGATCGAGAAGATGAAGGTTCTGCGCGAGCTCGGCTACGTTGGCACGGGCAAGACGTCCAAGGATCTTGCTGACGCACTGAAGAAGGCAAGGAACGAGGCCTCTGCTGACAAGCCACACGATTGGCCACCGATCATCAGTCTTAGCGAGCTCGATGGCTATAATTTCGATACTGGAAGTGCGGAGCTTTCCGGTGGCTTCAAAACGAAGTTGCGGCAGATGTCGAAGACCATTGCTGGAATTGCAACTTCCTATGGTGTGGACGTCATTGAGGTGATTGGCCACACGGACGAGCAGGCGATGTCCGGTGACTCATCGAATATGGACAGAGGCCTTCAGCCCGTACTGGCGCGCAAGATGGACATTGGCACACTCCATCCTGCCGACAATGCCGGGCTTGGATTAGCGCGAGCGATCTCCGTCACAGGCATCCTGCGCGATATGCCGGAACTGAAAGGCTTCACCATCCTGCCAATGTCCGGCGGCCAGTTGATATTGCCTGGCGACCGGCTCACCGACGGCGCACAGGCCGGCGACGTCAAGGCGAGGAGGCGAATTGAGATCAGGGTCAGGCAACGTTCGCGAGAGACAGATATTGGACTGGTTCCGGTACCAAAGTTGTGAGGCGAACTGCCCTTGGGTTTCGCTCACAGGGCTTGGGGGGGATTGCGGGGATGGGGTTTTACGTTCGAAAATCGATTAGTGCGGGACCTTTCCGCTTTAACTTCTCGTCTGGCGGGGTTGGCGCGTCCGTTGGCGTGCAAGGTCTTCGTATCGGGACTGGCCCACGAGGGCATTATATTCATGCAGGCGTCGGCGGTCTCTACTACCGAGGCACTTTGGGAAAGCGCAGCGCCAAGCAGACGCTGCAACTGTCTGAATTCCCATCTGGGCCAAAGCCCCATCCAACATCCTCACCCGTGGAATATGTCAGCGGTGGCGTCGTGATGAGAGAAATCGAGTCCGCCGATGTGATCGAGATGCGTGATGAGACATTTGCCAATGTGCTTGATGAAATCAATGCGAGGCAATCGCAGACGCGAATGTCGCTCATCCTGGCCGTGCTGTTTGGGATCGCCGGATTGATCGCAGGCGCAATGCTGGGAGGTGGGGTGGCGCTGATCGGTATTGCTGCCTTTTTGCCGGGCATGCTTATTGGCAACTGGTTGGACAGCTACCGCCGGGTGAGCGTGCTCTACTATGATTTGGAGCAGGACGCGGAGGCGGCCTACGGGCGACTTGTCGCCGCCTTTGACACGCTCACACGCTGCGCGGCGAGTTGGCATGTCGCGGCTGGTGGCAAGATAGAGGATCTGACGACTTGGAAGCGCAATGCGGGAGCCACGATGTTGGTCGATAAAAAGTCGACGACGCTCCAAGCTTCCTTGCCGACGGTTGTTCGCAGCAATGTCACACCACCGTCGATACACGTCGGCCGGCAAATCCTTTATTTCATGCCAGACATGATTTTGGTGAAGGACGGAAACCAGTACGGTGCCGTTGGGTATGGAGACCTCAGGACGCAATTTGCCCCCAGCAATTTTATTGAGACCGGCAAAGTTCCATCTGATGCTGAGATCGTGAGCTATACCTGGGCTCATCCCAATAAGAATGGCGGACCCGACAAACGCTTCAGAGATAATCGGCAGATCCCTGTCTGTCGCTACGAAGCCTTGCGGTTTTCTAGCCCATCCGGGCTCAACGAGCTGGTGGAATTTTCCAAGACAAACGTCAGCCAGCCCTTTTGCCAGGCTCTATTGGCACTCGCGCAAATGCACCGAAACGCTGGTGGCCAGTCCGGCTTGCTGAAAGCGCGCTAAGGAATTGGCTTGGTCAGCAAATGCCTTCGCACGGAATTCCGTCGCCGTCCCGGTCCAATTTGGGTCCCCAGCTACAGTTATTGAGATACCAGCGCGCCTCATCGCATGAGGAGATTTGCTTACAATAGCGACGCGGTTGACACGAATAGCTCTGAGCTATTTGGCGACGGCCTGTAAGGCCGTAGGATGTGTCATTACCGGGTTTATTGTTGGCTGCATGTGTTGCTCGCCAATCCCAAGGGGCTGTGAAAGTGCCAACCCAGATGCCAATCTTGGCCCTTTGGGCATCTGCCTGTTGTGACGCGTAACTACCATGGCTGTATCGAGGCCAATCCAGGGCATAACCCTGTTCGACCATCCAAGACGCAATGCTAGCACCGTCCGCCCGCTGACAATCACCAACGAAGCGGTTGTAACGATCCCACGAAACAAAGTTGCACTGGATGGGTCGGGATTGACTGAGGAAGATGTCCAGTGCTTCTGCGGATTTGCGGCCGCATGGGTATTCTTGCCCGCTTGCGTCGCTGCAGTTTTGGCTGCTTTCAGGTGCGTCGATGCCATTGAAACGAATACGCTGTCCGTGGATCTCGATCGTGTCCCCGTCAACGATGGACGCTACGCCGACGATAGGCTTCGGTTTTGACCCGAGTGCGCTTGCTGTATTGGGTCCCGCGATCTGGTTGCCCCACCCTGTAAAGTAGGAGGTGACATAAGCGCCCACTGCTAGCGTGATCACCAGGATCGCGGCTAATGATTTATGTGAAAAGAAACGCTTGCGCATAATTGAAACCCGGCCGCGTCTTGGCCGCGAGCTGCGGCGATGGGAATAGCGATCGCGATTCAATTTTCGATCCTTTGCGAAGCTGCCAAATGTTTTGCTAGCGCGTCTTTGACTTCTTGGCTGCTGCTTTCTTGGGCGCGGCTGCTGTGCGACCGAGGCCAATCGATTTTGCCAATCTGGAGCGATTGGCTGAATAGTTAGGCGCGACCATGGGGTAATCGTTGGAGAGGCCCCATTTTTGGCGATAGGCGTCGGGCGTCAGTCCAAAATGCGTGTTCAAGTGTCTCTTGAGGGACTTGAACTTTTTGCCGTCTTCGAGGCAGACGATGTAGTCTGGAGTGACTGAGCGCTTGGGGTTGACCGCGGGAACTTGGTCGGGTTTTTCCGGTTCGGACGGCTGGCCGATACGCGCTAATGACGAATTGATGCTGGCAATAAGGTCCGGCAATGAGGAGACCGGCACTGAATTCTTGCTCACATAAGCCGCAACGATATCGGCGGTAAGCTCCATCAGCGCGGTGGCCGTATTTTGGATTTCGTCAGTCACTTCATGGCTCCGGACTTCTGCAGTGAAATCCCGATCTATTACTTATCGGCTAAAAAAACCAGTAGAGGGAGGATACTAAATGCCAGGCGCTAATAGTGATGAATGTTAAAGCGCCAATCAGAATGCGGAACCACGAGAGACGGTGGATTGATTGGGCGCGGCGTTTTCTTTGTATGACCAGGAAAGCGGCTTGAGGCTCACAGGCGGATGCATTTAGATTTGGACGAGTAGGACCTACGCATGACATTTTCGAAAGACCCGCCGCCGGAGGTTAAGCCCCAGAAGGATAAGGCAAAGACTGGATCTGAATTGGACCGCGTTCCAAGTGCGGGAGCCATTCGGGTCCGCAACGGACTCTCTGTGTCAGAAAAAGACATTGTGGAGGCGGCTAAATACGGGGGCAGGGAGCGAGAATCCTCGTCGGATAGCGACTAGGCAAAGGGGGCCAAGAATGCAGGCTCTGACCCATATCACACGTCGCAATATTGGACGGTGTCCAGAAGTGATCGCAGTCGTTTCTAATTGAACACGGCTGTTTTTTCTTGCGCGAACGCTCTACGCGGGCTCTAGCTGGTTCTCCTTTCAAAGGGGATGTAAGTCTTGGACGTAAAACAGTCAGTCTTCCAAAGCGATCTCCCTCTAAAGGAGAAACTCGAGCGCGCCAGGATGGAGTTGCTCGATCTTTCCGCCCGCAATCGACTTTTGAATGTGCCGCGGTTTTCCAAGAGCGCGAAGACGATCGATATCGTCGATGAGAAGTCGTCCGAAATTTATCGATTGCTGGTGACCGAAGGAAAGGCTTTTACCTTCCTGGCCGGCAAGCCCGATAGGCCGAAAGCGGGCCAGGATGAAAGCAGCCCTCCAGACGAAGAGATCGACTATTCCCCCGTCGCTCTCGCCCAACCAGAGGACGATGGAGTCGATAACAGAGGGATATCCGCGCGGCACTCGGACACCAAGCTGCAGACGCGTATGACCCCAACTGGGCTGCAGCGGCGGCTCCTTGATCTCTACCATGATGCCCGCACACTCGAGGAAGAGCAGGGCGTCAATATCCTCTTTCTGGCCCTTGGAATGCTGAAGTGGATTGACCCGAACAACAAAGAGAACATCCGTCAGGCCCCCCTCATTTTGGTGCCGGTTCGGCTTGAGCGAGGGGCCGCTGGAGAAAAATTCCGCCTACGAGCCCGGCCGGAAGATCTTACCGCAAACCTCTCCTTGGAACTCTATCTCGACCGCATTCACAAGCTCGCTCTGCCGCGTTTTGAGGTGGGAGATGACTTCGACGTCTCGGCCTATCTCGATGCCGTTGCCGAAGCAATTTCGACCAAAGAGGGTTGGGAGGTGCTTCGCGACGATATGGTGCTCGGCTTCTTCTCGTTTGCGAAGTTCTTGATGTACCGTGATCTGGATCCGGATCTCTGGCCCGATGGCGCAAAGATTATCGAACAACCGAAGATCCGCTCGCTTCTTTCAGATGGTTTCGAAACACGCGAGCCGCTTATGTCGGACGACATAGCGATTGATCCGCACATTGCGCCCGCCGAAATGTTGCATATCGTCGACAGTGACAGTTCTCAGACACTGGCGATCCATGACGTCAGAAAAGGTCGCGACCTCGTTATCCAAGGTCCGCCTGGGACAGGAAAATCGCAGACGATCGCAAACATTATTGGGTCGGCCGTTGCCGACGGAAAGACCGTGCTGTTCGTGGCCGAAAAGATGGCAGCGCTGGAGGTCGTCAAGCGACGGCTTGACACTGCTGGGGTGGGGGACGCCTGCCTTGAGCTGCATAGTAACAAGGCGAACAAGCGCATGATGCTAGAGGAGCTGCGGCGAACCTGGCAACTCGGATCGCCCAGGGGCCAGCTTCCTTCTTCCCTAACTGATCGCTTGCTGGAGGCTCGCGATAAACTCAACGCACATGCTGCACGAATGCACGTTGCGTTCGGAGCGTCCGAACTCACTCCTTATCAGGTTCTCGGCCAGCTAACCCGACTAAGGCAGGTCGGTCAGAAACCAGTGGACATCGAACTTACGGATGCCACAAGCTGGACAACTGACGGCGTTTCGCAACGTCGCAAATTGCTCGATGAGGTCTCTCAGCGGATCAACGAGATCGGCTTGCCGATCCACCACCCGTGGCGGGGAGTTGGCCTGGATGTCGTTCTTCCAACGACCATTGAGAGGCTCGTCCCACGCATCGCGGCGTTGCTGGACCAAGCCAAGGCACTGCACGCCAAACTGGTCGGTATCGCTGAGCGGATCAAGGCCGAGCCTCCGAAAATTCTCAGCGACAGCGGCGAGATAGAAGATCGCGCTGAGCTTCTCGCGTCCGCGCCTGGACTTCCTGCCGAGGCGCTCGTCTCGCCGGTATGGGATGAGCGTCCGAAAGACATTTCATCGCTTCTCTGGTCAGGAACGGATTTCGCCCGCAAGTCCGAGGAACTTTCGGAGCAGTTGGCGGCAACGGCTATCGACACGCCAATTGAAGGTCTCGAGACAGAGCTTGCAAAGCTTCCCTCGGAATTTCCGAAAGATGGTTTCCATCGTGCGCGACAGCTCACCATTCTGCTCCCACGCTTGAGGGAAGAAGCTGAGCGCCTGAATCAGGAACTCGGATCGGCGATATTGCCAGACACGTTGGCAGGCTTGCTCAGGCTGGCCGTGACCGGCGAGCGAGTAGCGGCAGCACCTGACGCAAGTCCGGAGGCCTTCGCAGCCACCGTTTGGGACTCCGGACTTGAGCAGGCAGGCGACCTTGCCGACAGCGTAGCGACGCTTGAGGCTGCCAGAGCCGACCTTCAGGGCAAGGTTGTTGACGCGGCGTGGAGCACCGAGGTGGCCGCGGCGCGGCAGGCGCTCGCCACACACACGGGAATATTGAAAGCATTGAACGGCGACTACCGTCGCGCCACAGCACTTGCGCGGACTATTGTGGTCGACCCTAGCGCGCCTGCGACGCAGATAGTTGGTCTCCTCGACCTTTTGATGAAGGGTCAGGCTGCCGCAGCAAGAGTCCGCGAAGGCGACGCTTTTGGCCGTTCCGCCTTCGGGGCAGATTGGCGTGGGGAGCGATCGGCTTCCGCGCCACTGCTCGCGCTAGTGGAGTGGATGCGGACTCTACGAGGGCTAGGCCCCGAACCTCGGATTATCGCCGGCCGGATGGCGGAACGCTCCGAGGCCGGTGCGCGTGCAGCGCGCGTTCGCAAGGTTATCGAAATCGGTCGGCCAATTATCGAAGGTTTCTGGAACGATCTCGGGCACCTCGCGTCATCCATGCTAGGCGACGTGGCTTCCGCCGAGCGGGCCTCGCTGCAACTGATGGAAGCGAAGGCGAGCACTGTAGCTCAAGCCGATGATGCGTCACGACAGGTTCTGACTGACGTTCCGGATCTAATCACTGAGCGGGTGGAGCTACTGCGCCGACTAGGCAGACTACAAGCACTTGCTCAAGGGATCGATGCGGGAGAGAGCCTTGGCAAGTTCGTATTCGGCTCGTCGTGGCACGGTCGAGGATCCGATTGGGCCGCTCTCACGCAAGCCGAGCTTTGGCTGAAAGAAAATGGCTCGATCCGACATCTGGCTGCGCGGTTGCCTGAAAGAATCGAGATCGCAAACTCGGCACGTTCAGCACGTGAAGCGGCCCAAGCGGCAGCGCGGGAATTGAAGGCGCTTACAGGGGATTTGAAAGCCGATGCTCCCTCCTTGTTTGGAGTAGTCGATTTTCCGGACGTCGCGATAGGCGAGGTCGTTTCTCGGCTGCAGGGTTGGCTCGATCATCAGGAGCAGCTCTCGAAATGGGTTGCCTATGAAGAGCGATCCGAAACGGCCCGAAAGGCTGGACTGGGACAGTTGATAGACGGCCTAGCCAACGGCCAGATTACAACAGGATCGGCTCGATCAGTTTTTGATATGGCCTACTACGAACGAATGTTTCTGGCGATGGCGACCGATGAGCCGGAGCTGGCAAGGTTCGACGGGGAACTGCATTCCAGGGCTGTACGTGACTTCGCAGATCTGGACCGCCAGCGCATCAAGGCCGGCGCCATCGAAGTTGTAACGGCTCATCACCGGAAAATTCCTTCAAGAGACGGCGGAGCTGGACCTGTCGGACTGCTTCGTTCTGAGATGGCGCGCAGACGAGGCCACATGCCCATCCGGCAATTGATGCAGAAGGCAGGCCCTGCCATCCAGGCGCTGAAGCCAGTGTTCATGATGAGCCCGCTTTCGGTGGCGCAATTCCTGTCGCCCGGCCGGATGTCCTTCGATCTGCTCGTGATGGACGAGGCGTCTCAGATCCAGCCCGTGGACGCACTTGGCTCGGTCGCCAGGGCCAGTCAGGTGGTCGTCGTTGGCGACGAACGCCAACTGCCACCCACGACATTCTTCGCGAAGATGACAGGCTCGCAGTCTGAAGATGACGAGGGTGAGGGCGCGCAGGTCGCCGACATTGAAAGCATCCTCGGCCTGTTCACGGCCCGCGGCTTGCCGCAGCGTATGCTGCGCTGGCACTACCGTAGCCGTCACCAATCTCTAATCGCAGTATCGAACAGCCAGTTCTACGAGAACCGGCTTTTCATCGTGCCAAGCCCTTATACCCAAGAGGCAGGTATGGGGTTGCGGTTTCATCATGTGCCGGAGGGGGTCTTCGATTCCGGCGGCACAGGAACCAATCCGGTAGAGGCGAGAGCAGTAGCGGAGGCGATCATCCGTCATGCGAAGGTGAACCCGCAAGAGACTCTAGGCGTTGCAACATTTTCGGTTAGCCAACGCCGCGCGATCCAGGATGAACTCGAAGCGCTGCGGCGACTAAATCCCGACACCGAGGAATTCTTTCACGCTCATCCAAGCGAGCCATTCTTCGTCAAGAACCTCGAAAATGTTCAAGGCGATGAGCGCGACGTGATCATGATCTCGGTGGGGTATGCCAAGAATGCCCAGGGATACATGGCCATGCGTTTCGGCCCTCTTGGCGCGGAAGGCGGCGAGCGTCGGCTCAACGTCCTCATAAGCCGCGCCAAGCGCAGCTGCGAAGTATTCGCGTCCATCACAGACGAGGACATCGACCTGGAGCGTGGCAAAGGGAAAGGCATCTTCGCCTTCAAGCTCTTCTTGCACTACGCGAGAACAGGGCGAATTTCGCTTGCCCAAGTCACGGTTCGCGAAATGGATTCAATCTTTGTAGAACAGGTAGCCAACGCGCTGATCGAAATGGGTTATCAGGTTCATGCTCAAGTGGGCATTGCCGGCTTCTTCATCGACCTCGCAGTTGCGGATCCAGAGAGGCCAGGCCGCTATATTCTTGGCATCGAATGCGATGGCGCAGAATATCACTCATCTCGCTCGGCCAGAGATCGAGACCGGCTTCGGCAGTCGGTTCTGGAAGACCATGGTTGGATCATCCATCGCATCTGGAGCGCTGACTGGTTCCAACGGCCTCGTGAGCAGCTGGAGCGAACCATACTAGCGATTGAGGCCGCCAGAAAAGAACTCGATGAGCGGGCCGAATTGGGGGTCCAGAGAAATCGAGCTGTAGCCGTGCAGGTTGTTACGGTCGACCGAGGCAACGTGACGGAAATCGGTCTCGAAAGCACAAACGGATCCGAGACACCCAATCGAGCCTACGAAGAGGCCGAACTAAAGCGACCGGGATCGTTCGAACTCCACGAGACGCCCAGCGGAATCATGGCCGGACTGGTCGAGCAGGTCGTGGCTACAGAAACGCCAATCCATGTCGACGAAATAGTTTCGCGTATTCGGGACGCCTGGGGTCTGCAGCGGGCCGGTGGCAGGATTCAGGATGCAATCGAGCGGGGGGTAAGCATAGCACAGAGAGGTGGTTCAGTAGCCCGTCGAGGCAACTTCTGCTTCAAGCCAGGTGTTCCTGTTCGTCTCAGGGATCGCAGTGGGGTCGTGTCCGCTGGATTGCGCAAGCCCGAAATGATTGCGCAGGACGAGGTCGCCCAAGGCGCTATGGAAGTCGTGAAATCCAACCTCGGTGCGACAGAGGAAGAAATCGCCACAGGCGTTGCCAGGATGCTGGGCTTCAAAGCCACAAGCGCACAATTAAGGCAGCTGATTTCAGCTGGGGTCGCCGATTTGGTTGCCAAAGGAGTGTTACGGTCCCAAGACGGCTTGTTGGTGGCCGGCGAATCCGCGAGCGAGAAATTAGCTGAAGTGTAACGGGGCGCTGCAGCGCCCTCGTTGCAATTTCTGTCGAAGCTCGGAACACCTCTTTTGCTGGCGGAGGCCGAATGGCATTTCGATTCGTACACACGGCCGATATTCATCTCGACTCGCCGCTTCGTTCGCTGGCGATGCGAAATCCCGATCTTGCCGGGCTGGTGGGCGACGCCAGCCGCCAGGCATTCGTTTCGATAGTGGATCTCTGCCTTGAGGAACGTGTGGCCGCGTTGGTCATTGCTGGCGACCTATACGATGGCGACCAGACTTCAATGAAGACAGCGCGGTTCTTGGGCGCGCAGATGACACGCCTGCACCAGGCCGGCATCATGGTTTTCAAGATCCGCGGTAATCATGACGCCCTGTCGCGGATTTCCAAACAGCTGGTATTTCCCGACACCGTTACCATCTTTGGTGGTCGTGCTCAGTCGGTATTGCAGACAGCCGGCGGTCTGGACGTCGTATTCCATGGTTTGAGCTTTGCGAACCCTAAGGCGCCGGACAGCCTGTTAACCAAATATCCGGCGGCTCGTGAAGGGGCCGTCAACATAGGCATCATGCATACCAGTCTGGCTGGATCGCCAGGTCACGACGTTTACGCGCCCTGCAGCATCGCTGACTTGCACGCCCACGGTTTCGACTATTGGGCCCTCGGCCACATCCATGCTCGCCAAGTCCATCCTGGCGCCAGTGCCGTGGTGATGCCGGGAATACCGCAGGGGAGGGATATCAACGAGGCCGGTGAGAAATCAGTCACCCTGGTGACGGTGCGCCACGACCGTTCGGTGGAGATCGAGGAACGGCTGACCAGCGTTGCGCAGTTCGAACGGGTGAGCGTCGACCTTACCGGAGCGGTGGAGTGGCCCGAGGCCGTCGCGCGTGTTCGCTTCGCACTCGAAGAGATGCGGGCAACCGTCCGATCGCGTCATGCTGTGGCTCGCATTGGCCTGACAGGAACGTCACCACTGATGTGGGCGCTGATCCGCGACAGGGACCTCCTTCTTGCCGAAGCCGAACAGGCTGCGGAACAGCTAGGCCATACGTGGGTGGAGAAGCTCGAGCTTGACCTCGCGCCGCCTCGGACGGAGACCGCCGAGGATATTGCTGATCCGATTTTCGAACTCGAGCAATCAATGCGTGCCGATGCCACCTCGGAGGCCTTCCGCGCTGAGGCGAGGGCGTTCGTCCAAAAGATGGTCGCCGACCTTCCGGCCGACGGGCGGGATTTTGCTGGGACGGACGAAGCCGGGCTGGAACAGTTCCTCGATCAGGTGCTTTCCAAGGGCGCGGACTTGGTGACTGCCCGCCTTAAGGCCGGTGGATCGTCATGAGGTTGCGGCGCCTTGACCTCATTCGTTATGGAAAGTTCACCGATCGTTCGATCGACTTCGGACCCAAACCGGAATCCGGACCTGATCTGCATATCGTGTTTGGCCTGAATGAGGCCGGCAAATCGACTGCGCTTTCGGCCTATCTAGACTTGCTGTTCGGCATCGAGGAACGGAGCCGCTACAACTTCCTGCACGAGTACAGTGCCATGCGCATCGGCGGGGTGCTGGAACTGGCCGGCTCCGAACACACGTTCACGCGTACGAAACAGCGCAGTAATTCGCTATTGAATGCGACGGGCCAACCGGTAAGCGAGGTGGCGATCACGGCGCATCTCGCCGGTCTGTCGCGCGACGCCTACACGACGATGTTCTCACTCGATGACGAGACGTTGGAAGCCGGCGGAAAATCTATCCTGGAGTCGCGGGGCGACCTCGGCAAGCTTCTGTTCACGGCCAGCGCCGGTCTTGGGAACGCAAGTGATACGTTGAACGCCCTCGAGGCCGAAGCAGACGCTCTGTATCGGAAGCAGGCGCATGGAACCGAACTGGCGCTGTTGAAGAAGCGCCTTGTTGACGTAAAGTCGCGCAGGGATGCGATCGACACCCTTGCATCAACCTACGAGGGCCTGGAGGCCGAACGTCTCGATGCAGCGCAGCAGTACGGCCGAACCATCAGCGATCGGGCGGTGCTGGTGGCCAGGCTGGATACCTTTGCTCGTTACGTGCGTGCTGCGCCGATGCTGGCGGATATCCGGCGCAAGATTGCCCGGCTGGATCAGCTGCCGGACATCGCCTCCCCAGCCCGGACATCGACGGGAAGTGTCACCGAACTGATCGATGACGATGCCAGCCTCAGAACGCGGCTGTCCGCAAACATCGACGAGACCGAGCGCCTGGCGGAAAAAGTCACTGCGGTCGACGAGGACGAACCGATCCTGTCGATTTCCGAACGCATTCGCGGGCTGGCGGAGAGCAAGGTGCGCCATACCGCGGCTGGCTTTGACTTGCCCACTCGCAGGATGGAGCTGCAAATCCTCAACAACAGCGTGGCGAGCTGCCTTGCCGCCTTGGGCCGATCTTCCGAGGCGGATCCTGGCGCGCTGCTTCTGCCTGCCGTCACCGTTGGCGTCGTTCGCGCCATGGTCGAGCAGAGGTCCGGGATTGCTACCGGGATGCGTGCCGCTCGCGACGAAGCCGCGGCGGCACTCGATGCGCTGCAGGTGGCAAGGCAGCGGGTCGGCGAGGAAAGGGCGGTGCCCGAACCTGCCAGGGCAAGGCTGGGCTCGGCTTTGTCGAAAGCGCGAGCAAGCGGACACCAGGCAGAGATTAGGACGGCTCGCGAGGCGGAAGATGCGGGAACAATCCGATGGAAGGCGGCGCTCGCGCGCTTGCGTCCATGGAACGGAGATGCCCTCGCTCTCGCCAACGTCGCGGTTCCGAGCGCCGGGCAGATTGCCGCCTGGAAGACGGTAGCGTCAGAACTGGCAAGGAACACCGCCGTACTTGCCGAACGCCTTGCTGAATACGAGGGCAACCATGCCATGCTCGCCGCACGATTGGATGCCCTTCGTGCCTCGGGCGACATTGTCGACGATGAAGCGGCTACCGCCATCCGCCGAGTTCGCGATGATGCGTGGGCAACGCACCGCGCAGCGCTGACCGGTGACACCGCTGACGACTTCGCCGTGGCATTGGCGCGCGATGACATTGCCAGCGCAGGCCGGCTGGCCGGCGCGGCGGATCTGGCTGAGATCCGGGCAACTACGCGCGAGCTGGCCGAGGCCGCGGCCAACCTGTCACGCAACGGCATCCAACGCACACAGCTCGGCAAGGATGTGGATACCCAATTGTTGGAAATCCGCGCGGCCGCCAGGGACCTGCTCGGAGACGCCGTGGAACCTTCGTCTGAGCGCCTGATCGAAAGGATCGAGGATCAGATCGAGGCGCGCAGCGATGCGCTCGCTGCCTGGGAGCAGATCGAACTTGCTCGCTTGAAGGCCGAGCGAGCCGCTGACGCCGGCGAGCAGATACGCTTGGAAATGAGAGCAGTGCTGGGAAGCGTCGGCATTGTATCAGAGTCCAACGACACCCTCGAAGCAATCATGGCCATCGCGGAGCCGTTTCTGGATCGGCAGCGCAAGGTGGACGCCGAGTATGCCGAGGCGCTCAGAATGGTGAGCTCCAAAGAAGAGGATCTAGCGGCACGACGGGTTGCAGTAGGTGTGGCGGAGCGTCGCG